>CAIWTR010000417.1 GCA_903915615.1 uncultured Armatimonadota bacterium | reverse complement strand
CGTTCTCACACTGGTTACTGAGACCACCCGCGACCGTCCTGTCCGTCTCGAAGAAGATGGCGTCTTCCTGATGTCGGCCAATGCGTGGAGACGTGGGCTTACGAACATCAAATCCAAGCTGGCATCTACTCTGCAATCCGGTGGACGCGTGCGCTGCGATGACAAACTCGCGTGTGAATGGCTGGGGCAAAACGTTGATGCCGCTGGACCAGAGGATGCGGATGTCATTGTGGCATCAGCGCAATCCTGGCCGGATGAAGCCGCCTCAGATCCATCTGAATCATCACTGTCTAATGGGATGAACATCGTCATACCCATGACCTCCTCAAGGAAGCATGGTTTGGTGGCTGGTCAAATCACACTCGGTGAGCTACCTCTAAATCTCACATCACCGAACACACGGCGCGACCTCCTGCTCGCATCGAATGACCTCGATGCTCTGGTGCTTGCTCCCCTGACTAAAAAGTCATCCCAAGTTCGCCAAATCACCGGGCAGCTGTCTCGAAGCGCTGACCAAGTTGCAACCGACATCGAGTACTCCGATTCCCTATTCGTTGTACAAACTTTCTTGAAGTATGGCGCTCTGGCAGGCCTTATTCTGATGATGTTCGGTCGGTTTATCCTGGCCCGCCTTTTGATTACGTGTGTCATCTTTGTGATGATCACTGCTGCGTCATCCGTTTTTGCTCTGGCTGGCGTGCCTGACTTTCGAGGCCTAGTGCTGGCCGGTGTTATCGGTGCGGTGTTTAGCTTCGTGGTGTGGCGCTGCCCTGCGAACAGTGAGCTCACCGTCCTTTTCGGGTGTCTCCTCGCGGATGTGATTACGGGAGGCTACCTCGGCTCATTCGCTGGCTTGGGCGCTAATCCGATCGTCGGAGCGCGGTATTACGGCGTTGGCAATGAGCTTTCAGCGTTGCTGTTCAGTACTGCCTTAGGACTTCAACTCAGCAAGCCGTTCTATCGAGTCCTTGTTCTCGGAGCCGTAGCGGTGCTGTTAGGTCATCCCGGACTTGGTGCAAATGGCGGCGACATGATCGCAGTACTCATCGCGATTGTTGTTCATTTGGCCTTACGCGGTGGCAAGTCCGCGATTTTGATTGCCTGTGCCGCTATCTCAGCTGTGATGGCAGTGGTTGCCTGGGATGCCTTCTTGGCACCGTCATCAATGCAATCCCATATCGGGCGCCTCGTAGCCGGCGCTGGAACAGGTCTTGTTGACTTGGTTGTGAGCAAGACTGAAGCCCACATCCGCCTGATGACGACATCACTATGGGGATTAAGTTCGCTCATCAGTCTCATTTGGTGGTTGCTGCGGCTGAAACGAAACGGCCCCAGTCCGGATCTTGCGAGCATCGTTGGTCTCTGTCTCTTTTTGCTCAACGACAGCGGACCCGTGTCGCTGACATTCTTCACATTGGTATCCGCATTACACGATGGCGCTGTGCGGCCAATGGATGATCTGATCGCTTACGTTAGACGTCTGGTAACGATGAATGTTGATTCCCGGAAGCGGTAGATAACTAACATAGATACATAAGAAAAACCCCTCACTGATTCCAGCGAGGGGTTTATGTTTAGAGGAAGTCCGGGACTAGAAGCGGGTGCCGTACGAGATGTTCAAGCCAGATGGGTTGATGGTTTCGTAGTGACCTGCAAAGTGGTAACGCGCTTCTACAAAGGAACGGCTGGTCAGGTTCACACCAACGGTGACGTGCATTCCTGGCATCACTTTCGTGTTACCCGATGTGTTTGCATTGTCGATGCGGATTGCATAGAGGCCAACACCGTAGCCACTGAACCAGTCATAACCGGAAGTGCGCTTGTTGTCACGAGTGATCTGGCTGAGCGTGATTGGAATGATTCGCATATCACCGCGCTCTATCAATCCAATACTGAGTGTGCTTATTTCATTGCGCTCTTGAACGCTTTGAATCGTCGTTTCGTATTCAAAATTGAAGATGTTCTTGCCAGCTCCATTGCGGACAACGGGCTTATCAGGATTGTAGGAACCAATCTTGAACGATGAGGATCCGACTTTTTGGGCCAAATCAGAGACCTGCGCGTTTGCAGTGGTCGTCAAAGCGACGGCTCCAACGAGTCCTGCAGCAATCAACAAATGCTTCATAGAGTCCATTCTCCTATAGAACCATGACCCGCGTTGGTCGCGGGAAGTGTGTTAAAACTTCCGACCAATCATGAGCGCCACGCCATTTGGCGAGTACCCATTTACGGACCGGCTCGTGTAGTGGTACTGCGTCTCGGCAAAGATGCCACCCGGCAGCTTCAGTCCAACCATCGCGTACCCGCCCCACAGTGTTTTCATATTTGACCCAGGTGTGTCAAACAGATAGGCACCTATACCCGTGCCAGTATACAACCCGCCAAGTCCAGGCACCGCAGATGTTGAATCGGACACCTTTGAAAACATCACGGGGACTGTCCTGACCATGTCAGCTCCGGAACCACCCTGAAAGTAGCCAACAGTGATTGTAGAACCATCCGCTGACTTACTACTCAAAAAGTCAACCATGACCCCAGGCTGCTGATTCGCGACAGCCTTTGTAGCCGCAGATGATGGTTGTAGTGCTCCGAGGCGAATCCGTAAACCACTTTGACCTTGTTGCGCAAGGACAGACGTTGATGTCAGCGCAAATAATGCGGCCACGTAGAGGGTTCTCATTAGGGCGATTATAAATCCGATGCATATCAAGTGTCAATGCATCCAAATTGCCTGCGTCTCCGGTTGCATGCTAGAATTACAAGCATATGAACGTGACGCGACGCCGGTACACCACAGTTGACACATCAACGACATACATTGTTGCCGTTGCCCAGGATCCCACAGCCTTGGCGAGAAAACACTGGTTCGAAGCAACCATAACCGTAACCGATGAAACGTCTGGCGCTTCTATGAAGCTTCCACCCTTTATTGAAACGTATCGCATCGGCGAACCTGAACGACCATTTAGAGATGTCGTCAAGACAGACTTCGATGGAGATCAGGAAGCGGCACTGTCCCACCAGTTTGACACTATATTCCGACGTGTTTATCAGTTCATCGAACGCGGGCACTAACCGCTACGCTGGGCGATGAGAACTCACGTAATACAGCGTCGTAGCTTAGCGTTAATGCGGACGGATATACGCGTCATCTTATAAATAACTTCGGGAAAGATTCACCCACTGTTAAGAGGTTACGCTGAGTCGTTTGGCCCGAATCGGTCGACTTGTCTGCGAAATAGAGCAAGTTGCGAGTGCTGTCCACTCAGATAAACCATCCGGGTGGCCGCGCTGTGAGCAAAGACATCCAATTCTTATCTCACATTGACCTCAACCCCACCGCATTATTGCTTGACACCCTCAAACGCTGACCCGTATAATCGCCCGTACGCTGGACTATTGTCCGTGTTCATTGGCATTCGTATAGCCGACACACAAAGTCAGTGAAGCAGGTTGTACGGAACAGGATGTGAAATGCATTCTGCCTTCAGTAGGGAGCCCTACAGGATTCGGTAACTTTTGGTCAGAATCTAAACTGGTTGGTTATCGTTGTTGTTGGATTACTGGATGGAATGCAGATCGAGGAGGTTGACCCCACGTTGAAGTTCGAACGAACACCGCGGCAAGGTGCCGCGATATCGGTCTTCGTGGCCGCAGTGGTCGCACTGTCGACACATGCGAGTGCGCAGCGTACTCAAAAGTCGACGGGTGCGTTTGCTGTGCCACAGACAAAGTTTCCGGGGTTGGGCGATGCTCGCTTCCTCCCATCGGACGTTACTAAACGTCGATTGGAAGTGCCATCAGACCAAGCTGGCAAAACACGCCGTCAAATCGGTGGTCCAAATGGTGCCAATGTCGCCGAGCAGGTCGTAGATGCATATCCAACGCCAGCCATCGATCAACGCACGCCATTTGTGACAGAAGATGAGCAATTCATCTACTTTGCCGGCGCCAATGCAACATCCGGTGTCCATCAGCTGTTCCGCCTCACCGCTGGTTCAGTCAACAATCCATCTCAGCCAGGCGCGACCGTTCCGGTCGCGCTAACCGCTGAAGCCGGTGTTGACCACCAGTTCCCGGTCGTTAACCCAGCAGGTAACCGGATTGTCTTTTCTAAGTCATCCGATGGTCTGTCTGTTGATGATCCAAACAAAGTCTGGAACCTCTACGCTTCCAACATTCCAGCATCCGGGACATTGTCGACGGCACCTCCAGGCGCAACAAACTTAATCTCGCTCTCCGCTGGCAGGGCCTTCCGTGGCAGGACCTTCACATCCGTTGGGCGTGCGTGCTGGATTGGTTCAAATGATGTTGTGTTCTCAGGCAAGCTGTCTGGTGATGCAAACTTCCACTTGTTCTCAATCAACACCACAACACTGACGATCTTCCAGATTACCAACGGTAATGCGGATGAGCGGAACCCATCAGCTAGCCCTGATGGACGGTGGATTGCATTCGATTCGAATGCTGCTCCTTCTGTTGCTGGTACTGGTTACACCGGCGGGACGAACCCAACGACTGAAACAGTAGATGGCAATCCTGCATCGGCAGCTAACACGAATGGTTCCGGCAAGCGGAACATCTTCATTAGTGGCATCTACGGTGCAAATCCTCGCCAGTTCACGAGCCGCTATGCCGGTGCCGCTGACACAAACAACGTTCAGCCATCCTGGTCCAGCCTTCGTGCGAACCCGTTTACAAACGCAGCGGGCACAAACTTGTATCTGGTATGGGCATCAAGTCGGCAACCGGATGTTGTTGGTAATCCAACAGCTTACACGGATGGCGATACGCACGATGTCTATATGGCGCTCACATCAGCGAACAGTGGAAACACAATCCTGACCGAGCTCGCTCCAACAGTAGCCCAGAGTGCAAAGCAGGTCACGACAGTTGACCCAACGTACGCTTACGATGACACATATCCTGTGTGGTCACCAGTCATCACGATGAACCGCGTAGCGTTCCAGTCTGACCGTACCGGTAACCTGAATGTAAACAACTTTGGTGAAGGCTTCTCCGCGACTCCTGGTAAGAGAGACCTCTTCCTTGCGAGCGCCCTTGACGTGTCTGCACCAACGCTCCTTCGTTATGACACCAACTCATCGACCGGTGAGATTGTCCATATCAACCAAGGAACGACGTACAATCCAAACGTTTCCATCCGAAATCGTGACCAAGGCCTCCTGCCTGGTCAGGATGTGTTCTTTACAGTACGTGCCGATGATCGTGAAGCTGGACTCAAGTCAATCTATCTTCAGTTCAAGAACCCAAACTCCTACTTCCAAGCAGCAGTTCAGGGTGGCACATCACGTGAGCATAAGGAATACCGGACTGGATCTGCAGCTAAGTATCTCTTCCAGGAAAGCAATGTTCCTCTTGCATGGCAAAATGCATCCACGGGCAATACTGTTGGTACAGAATATGAAGCTGAAATCGTCACACTGGATGGTGCATCGTATGTTCGTCACCGTCTAAACGGTGGACCAGCGTATGAAGCAGGTACTGACGACCAACTTGCATTCTCCGGAACCAGCTTCCCACCACTCAACGGACAGGGTGGACGTCCGAACGTCTGGTTGGAACTCAAGCCTCTGGTTGACGCCGACGGCAATCCAGTTCTTCCGGCTGATGGGCGTGGCGGTGTCCTTTACGGCGCGACATGGAAACTCCCAGCAGAAGCATCTGACTGGTACCTCGATGTCGTTATGTACGACAACGCCGTCAGTCCGTTCGGTAACGGGACATCCAACTGGATCATCTACGACAACGTTTGGGGGTTCTCAACGGCACTGCCTCCAAATGCAACCGAAAAAGATATCCTCTTTGTCTCCGATTACACACTCGGTCAAAAGTTCTTCATCTCGCGCTCTGGTCAGCTTGTCGGGTCACCTGATAACCGCTTGCCGATCCAGTTCGGCGCAGAGTCCTACTTAACTGACTCAGACATGGCTCGATATCCAAGCGAGCAGGCTGGTAGCACGGCGCCTCCGGCACCTGGAGCAACAGACCTGCGAGCATGGTCAGGCGTTGGACCTTGGACTAACAGTGGGGGATCTGCTAACGGCTTCCGACGTAATCGTGGCGGTACAGTCGTAAACCCAGGAATGCCACATCCTCTGGGAGTTGGTTCCTATTACGATGAATTACTTGAGTTCCAACCAAGAGTTGCATCGAACGGAGCTACATACGCGCTTCCGGAACAAGGTCGCTACTCCATCTGGCGTGTACTCTCTCGTGGACCAGTTCCTACCGAGCTTCTCCAGGCATACCTTCCTGCAAATGGAACGCAACCTGCAGATACAAGAGCGGGTGAGCGGACAGCACGCTCGACGAAGATCTACAATCGCTTGGTCATTTGGTCTTCTCCGTTCTCGGGCAACCTCTTCGTAGGTCCTGGCTCAGTGACTGACCTGAAGACTCAGACCCTCCTTGGTACATACGTATCAAATGGTGGACGTCTGATGATCAGCGGTCAGGACATCGGATTTGCATTGGCCGGAAACGGACAAGCAAACGACTTCTTCACGAATACATTGAAAGCGACTTACGCCAGTGATAACTCGGGTGGTCAAACCCTTGCTGCTGCCAGCGCAAACCGCTTAACCTCTGATTCCTGGACGGGTGGCGGTGCGACAAGCGCATATGGTGAAACAACCGATGGCGCTACGTACAACTACTTGCCACTGAATGGTCGCTCCTTGCTCTTGAATACATACTTTGTATCTGGAAGCGGCGTCGGCGATGCAAGCCGTACTGCTGACCCATCCGGGTTTGGTAAGAACGATGTCGTCGCGCCGATTGCTGGTGCTGTAGCTGACTTCAACTACAACACTGGTGGTGCTGGAATCATCACTTCCACCAATACAAATGGTGGCATGGTTGCCTACGCATCGTTCGGCATCGAATCCATCAGCAATGACTGGTACACATGGACCCCTGCGGGTGGTGGACCGGTAAACATTGCAACACGTGGACAACGTGCAAAGCTGATTGCCAACTACTCCATGGGATTCCGCACAGCGACGATCACTGGTCGATTGGTGGATGAGCAGGGATCTCCTGTAGCAGATGCACTCGTTCGTGCCATCGCTGGAGCAGAAACAGCTCCTGCGGCTGGGACAGCGATCACTGACGCTGGCGGATTCTTCCAAATCGATGGAATCGACGGCGGCGTATACGGTATCTACGGATACAAGCCAGGGTATTACACGCAGCACACCGCTGGTGAGGTCGTTCACGGCACAGGCCGTCGAAATATCTCGCTTGTAATGAAGCGTGCAAACCCAGGCAAGTTGACAAGCATTGCCACTACGGCACCAACCCCTGGTGGTGTTCTGTCGCTTGACCGAATCACTCCTATCGCTAACATCGAAGTTCAGGCACGCCGCTTGAACCCAGATGGCAAAACATCGGTGTTCTCAGCGATCAGCCGTGATACATCCGATGCCCGTATACCAGGTGGCTCATACGAGCTGAACAATCTCCTTATTGGTGAGTATGCGATCCTGTGTAACGCACAGGACACGTATGACACCGATGGAAATCTGATTCCTAACCCGAACTACAACCCAGGCTATGGCACTGTGCTCGTCACAGCTGCAGGTCAGGCAGATCGGTTCAGACTTGGACCGCAGACGACGATCACTACGGTAAACGGCCGTGATGTTCTAACCGTCGGCGAAGACAAGAATCCGCAGATTGACTTCTACCTTCCGAGTGCTCCTCAACCAATCACGGGTCGTGTAATCAATCGAACGACGGGTGACCCAATCCAAGGTGCTTTTGTAAGTGCAGTTTCGACTGAAACGAATGCTGTCGTAGCTACTGGAACAACAGATGCTGATGGCCGCTATGCACTCACAACGACGTCAACTCCATCGACGAACCTGCTCCCAGCTGGCGGTTACACGCTTACGGGTACAGCGCTAGGCTTTGGAAGCGATACCGTTCAGGTGTCGGTACAGGGCAATGCTCCTATAGTCGCTGCTGATCTCCGCTTGGTACCTCAGGCTCCAGGTTCCCTCAGTGGTAACGTAACCGGCATTCTTGGTAATGCAATCGATGGTGCAGCGGTGAAGTTGTATCTTGATCGTGGCGGAGTTGTTGAAACAACACCGACATACACCACGGTTACGGGTGCTGCATCCAATGCAAACGGTTATGTATCCAACTTTAGAGTTGGTAGCGTATCTCCAGGCAAGTATGTCGTTGTAGTAGAAAAGAATGGTCTAGTTTCCGATCCTGTACAGCTGGTTGCTACAGTAGTAACGAGTGTTGAGACGAGATCAGTCAACTTCCGCTTACTTCCTCCACGTGTCTACGGTGATGGTCTTCAGCTCGTCTCCGTGCCATATCAGTACACGGGCACGGCATCCAGAGACATCTACGGCCTGACGGCTACTGGTGACAATGATGGCGACGGCGTGGCTGGAACAGCGACTGACTTGTCGATCTACAATGCATTCAACGTAGCTGACTGGACTGGTGTTGAGTACAACACTGGCGCTAACGTTCCGTTGAACACAGGTAAGGGTTACTTCGTAAAGTTTGGCGCTATCACGAGCGTTGCAAAGACCGGTACGCCGATTCCTGGCAATGAGTTTGTGATGAGCTTGGCTCCAGGTTGGAACTTGATCGGACATCCGTTCACAAGCCCATCCAATCCAAGTGCTGCAGGTGTCGACCTCGACATCTATCAGAATGCATCGGTTCGGGACGAACAGGGTAACGTCTATTCAATGACGCAGGCTGTTCAACTGAATCTAGTTTCAGGAGTCCTCTTTGGATACACCGGAAGCAACAGTGGAGGTCAGTACTTCGAAACACGTGTCCTCAAGCCATGGGCTGGATACTGGTTCCGCAATGCGACCACGCAGCCACTGAAGCTTGTCCTCACGTATCCGACGAGCCGTGGTGTTCGAGCGATGCCAGCCAAGACCATCCGACGTGATGAGATCAATAGTGTGGTTACCCGCAAGATTGAATCGAAATCATCTATCGATTGGCGGCTACAGGTTGCTGTTGTGCAGGGTAAGCTGCGCGACACGGACAACACGATTGGTGTAGCTCCGAGTGCATCGGAAGCATTTGATAACCAGGTCGATGCTGTAAAGCCTCCAATGGTTGTCGGTGTGGACTCTGTGTACTTGACGGTTGATGGGCAGGTCTCTGGTCGCTCGATGGGTCTTGCAGACTCGATCGTTGGTGCCAAGGATGATCACCGCTGGGCAGTGTCTGTCAAGACATCGCGTGGTGGCAGTACAATCCTCCAATGGCCATCTGCTGGCTCGCTGCCTAGAAACTTGGATCTGTTCGTAACTGACACGGTCACGGGTAAGCGAATCAGTGTTCGCTCGGCTGGTGCGTATCAGTTCGATGCAGTCGCTGGTGGTACAAGACGGTTCGTCTTCGAAGCGAAGACCCAATCGTCGGGTGCCTTGGCAGTGTCTAGAGTTCGTACGATTCCAGGAGCCACTCGCTCAGCTGGTTATCGGTTCGGTATCACCACAACCGTGGCTACTGAAATCAATGTTGATATTCAAACTGTAGCCGGTCGTTCGGTCAGATCCCTGATCACACGTTCGGTAGGTATGAGGGAATCGACGGTTGCGTGGGACGGCCGTGATGCCGATGGCAGGGACATTCCTGCTGGTGCATACGTGGTCGTAGTTCGTGCGACAGACTCGGATGGACGTGTGGTAACTCATCGGGTTCCGATGACTACTATCCGCTAATCTGAAATAATGTCCCCTGCTGGCTATATGTCAGCAGGGGAATGAGAGCCGGTTGTTGAATATGGGTTGCGCACAAGGGGCGTAACCCGAGAGCAGCGTTAGGTAGGTCTACCCAGGAACTGGGAGAATCTGCCGACGGACGGAGGAACATCGCGTTGAAGCAAATAGCGCTTGGGAGTATAGGACGACGGGTCAGCTGGACGCTGATTTGTACGATGCTGCTCCAATTGCTTATCCTAGCGGTACCTCGCCCCGTGCGAGCACAGGTAACCGCATTGCCATCTGTTGCAATCCTAGACTTCGGAGTTATTCCTGGAGTTCGGGTGAGTGCTATTCAGTCGCGTAATGCGACCGATGCTGTGTGGCTTGAAATGTCGCGCGGCGGTGGCTATGACATCACTCCACGGTCAACCGTGGTTGAAGAGCTATCCAAGCTCGATATCACGCTGCCTACAAACAACATTGGATTGCTCCGTTTGGGCCAATCCTTGGGTGTGAAGTACATCGTCACTGGCGACATCACTGATGTCAAATTCACTGAAGCCCCTCGTCGTGCGAAAGCAACGTTGAGTGTACGGATGACGGATACGACATCCGGTGAATTTGTCAACGGCGCAATGCAGGTGGGCTTGTCCCAGATTCCTGCGCCTGGTGTTACGCAAGACGACGAGCAGCTTGTAAGTCAGGCAATCACTGCCGCGGCTTTCACTGCTGTGAAGCAAATCCGTGACTACTCACTTCCTGAAGCTACGGTCTTGATCAACCGTGGCAATACTGAAGTACGCCTTAACAAGGGTGCACGTGATGGTATTGCTGCTGGCCTCGAGATGATCGTTCTTCGTGGTGGTGACAAAGTCGGACGCGTTCGCGTTACGTCTGTAAACGCTACGGATTCAGAAGCTGTCATCGTTGACACTGGCAAGGGCATCCGCCCAGAAGACAAACTCGTTTCTGTCTTCTCACTGCCTGGTATCAGCGTTTCGAGCACTGGTGAGTTTGTGAAGACTCCGGTCGCTGATGCTGACAACTTCCGAGTTCGTCAACGTAAGCAAAAGAGCCCTGTCCAAACGGTCATCGGTGTTGTTGCTGCGGTTGCTCTGGGTGCGTTTGTAACCCGGACGACGTCTTCCAACAACGGCGCTGGAATCATCGGTGTTCAAGCCCGTGCATATGCAGAGGCATCCATTGTAACAAGTGGAGATCCAACCGCAGCACGTGTAGAAGTCCGCTGGAAGCCAGCCCCTGATGTTCCGTTCAATAACATCATCGAGTACCACATCTACCGTAACGAGGATCTGGTTGGAGTTTCTCCACGTAATCAGATGTACTTTGTTGATTCTCCACTGCGTGCAGGTACGTTGACGTACAACCGCATTCAGTATGCGGGTGGCGGATTCACTCCTACTACGGCCGGTGGTACAACCACAGCTGGTGGCACAACCACTGCTGGTGGCACAACCACCGCTGGTGGAAACAACGCTGCCGGTGGGAACAATAATGGCGGCGGGAACGGCGGAAACGGAAATGATCCGTCAATCCCGTCGAGCCTGGCACAAGCTACCGTAAATGTTGCTCCTTTGACGGTTGCTGCTACGCATCGCTACCGAGTTGCCGTTTTGTACAAGCAACTTGCAGCTGCTGACCTCTCCGGTAACTCCGGTGGCGGCGGCGGCGCAGGTGGCATCGGTGGTGGTGGCGGTATCGGAGGCGGCGGCGGTATTGGCGGCGGCGGTGGTATTGGCGGTGGCGGTGGTATCGGCGGCGGCGGCGGTGGAAACATTGGCGGCGGCGGCGGTGGCAACATCGGCGGCGGCGGTGGTGGAAACATTGGTGGTGGCGGCGGTGGAAACAACGGTGGAACACAAATTCTTTACCGTGAGTCCAATGTCGAAGCGACCAGTGGTGCAGTAACTCCGATCGCTCGTCCTGGTGTAACTGGACCTACGGTTGATCAAGACCTCCGACGTGTGACGGTATCGTTCCGCACCACTCCTGGTGCTAATGAGTATGTTGCTGAGTTCTCATCACGTCCTGACTTCAAGAACAAGGTTCAGAAGGGACCGTTTACGGCTCCTTACCTGTCCGGTATTGATTCCAGAACAGAGACATTCGACATCTCGACGGAATTCCGTAACCTCCGCTCTGGTGATCGTGTGTACTACAGAGTTGGTGGACGTAATGCCGGTGACCTTCCAGGTCCAGTCGGTAAGGACACTCCTAATGCGGGTGACTTCGTCTACAGCCAGGATGGCTCTGCGTTTGGAAAGCTTCCAACGCCTCCAGGCCCTCCTAGCAACTAGTTGATGTAACCGGAGAGGGTCATCCTCTCCGGGAATTCAGCTGACTTCGTAAGTTTGATAATTGTGTAAGCGAGAAGACCCTATGTCACTACTCAAGCTACTTGCAGGAACCATTGTCGTCGGTGCGCTCTCGAGCGCTACGTTGGCGCAGCAGGCAAAATCGGTTCCTGGTGAAATCGTTGTTCGATTCAGTGAGTCTATGACCGCAGCCGATGCAGCACGAATTGTTGCTGGGTCTGGTTGTGAGGTTATTCGTCCGCTTGCATATTCTCCTGGGCACTATCTGGTTGGTGTCGTTGGTCGTGATAAATCAACGCCTTCGACATCCAACCTAGCTCCGGATCTTGAAATCGCTGCAAGCCTTCGAGCTGGTGGAGCACTCTCCGCTGACTTGAACTACTTGCGTTTTCCGAAGCAGACGGCTCCGGGTGGTCAAAAGATCACACCGAACGATGCCCAGTACGGAAAGCAATGGCATTACGACATGATTAGGATGCCGGAGGCTTGGAATATCCAGGCTGGCAAGCGTCAGATCAAAGTAGGTGTTATCGACTCTGGTGTTCAAGTTGACCATCCAGATTTCAAAACCGTCTCAGGTTTGTCCCGTGTCGTCCAACAGGACTTCCATACTGCTGAGCCATCGAATGGCGACACAATGGGTCACGGTACGCACGTTGCCGGTACTATCGGTGCGTCGACGAATAACAATGTAGGTGTTGCTGGAATCGCCGGTTGGGAGCGACAGGGACTCGATGTCAAAATCATCTCTGGGCGTGTGTTCGGATCCAGCGGTGGAACTACGAGTGCTGAGATCATCACGGCCGTTCGCTGGTTGATTACGCAGAACGTTGATGTAGCGAACTTCTCCCTTGGCGGTTACGGATCATCGACGACAGAAGAATCTGCTTTCCGCGATTTGTATAATGGCAACACGGTTGTCATTGCGGCCGCAGGTAATGATGCTCTCGACAATGATGTGACTCAGCACTACCCGAGTGATTATCCGTTTGTAATCAACGTTACAGCGGTTGCTCCAAACAGAAGGCTTTCGACGTACTCGAACTTTGGCGGCAATAAGAAGAAGATTGCTGCTCCTGGTGGTGCGCTGAATGGCAACCTTCTCGACGATGTCCTTAGTACCGTGCCCGGATCACTGTACGAAGCATATGCTGGTACGTCGATGGCGTCTCCGCATGTGGCTGGTGTGGCCGCGTTGTTGATTGCGTCTGGGTGTCCGGTTGCCAATGTATATGATGCGTTAGCGTCTACCGCACAGGCTGCTGCTGATGGTCCAGACTTGAAGAAGTATGGTCCTGGTATTTTGGATGCGTATTCGGCAGTCCTTCCGTTCGCTGATCCGGATCCTTCTGTTGAGCTGGTCGGTGGCAATGGTACAGATCGTGGTACGACGTACTTCCATCAAGCACCTCTGTCAGTAGTGATGTCTGGTGTTTCGAAGATTGTAGGCAGCGGCGCTGTAGCCCCTGCAATCAACGAAGGGGATGTTACCGTTGAGATCCAAACTGTTGGACGTACTCCTTCAACGTTGAAGACCTATGTTGGTGGACGAAGCGGCTCCGGTCACTTCGATATTCCAACATTGGGTCTGAATGACATTAAGGGTAAGACGTTCACGGTTCAGGTTCCAAGGGATCCAGCGGAGAGCGTCAATCTTGGTGCAGGGCAGTATCGTATTGTGGTTAAGGTAGCTGGAGTTGAGAAGAATGTCCAGTTCATCACCGTAGTTGACAAGGTTCTGCCACGTGGTCGTTCCATGGTTGCTGTTCCATATAAGCTGAATAGCGTTGCTTCTGGAACACCTGAGCGTGCATTGTTGGGACTTGCTCCGTCGTTTAGTGTTGCTCGGTACAACCCGCTGCGTGCAAGCGGTGAGCAAGAGTACTCGACTTATGCGGATGGTGTAATCAATGTAGCGATGGTTGGTATCAACGGACCATTCGCCGCAAGGTTGGTCACATCCGGTACGCCTATTACCTTTGAACAGAGCAATCCATCGGCGTCTATTAGCCCGATTGGTAATGGTTACTGGCTCAATATTGACCGGCCGACGGTGCTTGACACGACTCAGCTACCGACACCTGGTGTTGCAGCGACATCGCCACTTGCTCTTGATTCCGTTGGTATCAAGGTGTACGCGGGTAATGGCGGTTGGAACATGATTGGTGCTCCATTCCTTTACCCTGTTGACTGGAATGCTGTGAGTGTTGTAGCTGATGGTGTTGCTCATTCACTGGGAGATGCTGTCCAGCTTGGATACATCTCTCCTGTTCTGGTGTCCTACATCAATGGTGATTACAGCTATTCTGTGGCTCCTGCAGGTCGGCTAGAGCCATTCCAAGGTTATTGGGTGCGGACGTACCGTGATGTGACTCTTGTAGTGCCTCCGTCTGCAAGCCAAGGTGCTGGCCGCTCTGCGATGGGTAGCCTTCAGTATGGTCTTAAGATCGGCGCATCTGTTAAGGGTGATCGTGATGCTGAGAACGTCATCGCAGTAGCGCAGAGTGGTAAGTCTGGTGCGGATCAGCACGATGTGACAAAGCCACCATCTGCTGGTGGTGATGTTTACGTTCGGATTCTTGATGAGCAAAGCGGCGGAAGCCGTTCCCTGGCGTACGATGTTCGCTCAGCGGATGCAACTCGTAAGACATGGAAAGTCGCTGTTTCTGCTATGAAGGACAACGAGATGGTTACGTTGTCGTGGAATAAGCTCGGAAACAATGGGCGTAATGTTCGATGGACGGTGGTTGATCTGGCTACCGGTCAACGTGTATCGGCCGGAGACAAGAGTCAGCTTCAGTTTGTTTCTGGAGCAGCGGGTTCTACGCGCAAGTTCCAATTTGTTGCTGATCCAACAGGTTCATCTGGCCCATTGGCGGTTACTGGTATCCGGACGGTTCCTAGCCGTGCGACTGGTGGTGTCACTGTTCGCTTTAGCACTACAAAAGATGCGACTGCGACGGCTGTTGTGACGACAGTTACCGGCAAGGTGGTTTCAAATGCCTTGGGTGTAACAAGGGCTGCAAGTGGCGGCGATGTTACGATGCATTGGGATGGTAAAGCGGCTGATGGCTCAGCTGTTCCTGCGGGTCCTTATCGCCTCGAGATCAAGGTGGTTGGCGGCGATAACGAGCAGGTGGTCGTCCAGAGAATGGTTCAAGTTGTCCGCTAGGTGGAATCTGCCTTTAATGGTGGCTGACATCGTTTGTTTGCATGATGTAAGAGGATTCATCCATGTCGATTGATTGGAATGGTCGTAGTTTCGGGTCTACTCGAAATGCTAAGCGCTTCGCAGCAATCGTTGCAGGTCTTGGCCTTGCAGGTGTTTGGAACGTCGCGCCTGTATTGGCTGACACGACAGGTGGGGTTGGCTCGTCCATTCCTGCTGTACCTAATCCGTTTCCAGCTGCACAGGGGACCACTCCTGCAATCTGGGGCTACATCGGTAACGAACACATCCTGGTCTCGATGGGGTACATCAATACGCTGTCGCTATCAACACCAAGTATCACGTTGACCGTTGCTGGTCGAATGTCGTTTGGAACCACTGGCGGTTCCCGGCAGTCATCGGCTGACAACAACCAGCCACTTTCTGGGCATAATTACGATGCATCAGGAATCCTGTCTGTTTGGCCATACGCCAATAGCTGGGTTGGTACATTGGGGCTTCTGTCGACGTTGGACTACCCGGCGTATCTGCAAGCCATTGTTGATGGTGAAACATCGAACGTTGGCTATGACTCAGCGAAGGCAGTGACTCCTCCGTTCTTTGACAGAACGACTACGGGGCCTGTGCTTTCAAGTGAGTACACAGTCGGTGCGAACGATGTCATTCGTATTCGTACTGCGGTGAAGGTACTTCGTTCGACGGCGCGCATCGAGTGGACCATCACTAATGACGACACCATCGCGCACAACGTTGGACTCCGTTATGCCATCAATCAACGTGCTGTAGAGAACAACCTCTATTATGTTGATCCGGATCGTGGTGCTACTAACCAGACCACGGTTTACGATGGTTCAAAGGTTCCTAGTCAGATCGAAGTCTTCGGACGTCGTGCTGAGAAGGACTTGAACGATGTAACGACGCCTCCATTTCATTCGCGATGGTTGCTGCGTGGCAATGGTGCAACTGAACCTAGCAAGGTTTGGGTAGCTGATTCCTTTGACTTGTATGCTGGTGAAGCGGCTGCACCAACGGACAACTATCTTCCGCAGACAACTCGCAACACGAAGTTTTCTGCTGGATTGGCTGTTGCTGCATACTTTGGTGGTGACACCGGCTATGTGCTTCGCCCTGGTGAGTCACGTACAGTTGTTACGTACTACGGACTTGGTACCAGTACGGAGCAGTTTGCAAACGACTTAGTGCTCGGTACAGAAGCTCCGACTGCGCTTCAGTTCAACTCTGCCGCTGCCCTTGACCCAACGGTTGCTGGCAATACGAGTGCTACTGTTGCATCTATTGGTGCTAAGTTCCTTACACCAAACCCGTTCCAAGTTTTTGCTTCCGCATATAGCCAGAAGGCTAGTGATCCGGAATTTGATGTTCCATTCAATGGAGTGTCGCTTTCGCTCAACCTTCCTAGTGGTTTGAAACTTGGCACTGTGCCTACTTCTGGTACTCGTGATGTTCCTACCAAGCTGGTCGATACGACCGCTGGAAATGGTATTGGTAAGATTTCGGGTGACCAAGAAGGTTCTGCTAGCTGGTTTGTTGAGCCGACAGGCGATCGGTTTGGTCCACTGACCTATCAGGTATCTCTCTCGGTTAGTCAACCACTGAACATTAGCCGAACGGTTAGCCGGACAATCAACATCCCTGCGGTGCCTATTGTCGAACTTCAGCCAAATGTCTATCAAATGGTTGGTTTCCCGTTCCAGTTTGATCCAATCCTTTCGAACAACGGGAATCCCGATACGATTGTTAACAGCTTGAATCGTCCTGAAGAGCTGAACCCGACGTTCTATCGGTGGGCGCCAGATACGACTGGATTCGAAAGTGGTGGCGGTCGGTGGCAGGTTTCGACGAAGCTCGAGACCGGTACGGCGTACTTCTATCGTCCGACGATTATCACCGGTAATGGAAAGCGTGCTCTGTTCCTCAAGGGTGCACAGCCGACCACTGCTCAGGCTCCGACAGCCGGGACGATCACACAACCTGTTCAGATTACGGTCGAGCGTGGATGGAACATGATTTCCAACCCGTATGTGTATGACATCCCATTGAAGTACGTTCGTGTGATTGCACTCGAAAACAATGCTGACCTTGTTAGCATCTCCTTTGGCGAGGCTGTATCAGGCGGCTTGATGAAGGGTAGTATCTTCTACTTCAATCCATCGACCGGCGGTTATGACTTCTTTGGATCCCTCCAGGATGTGATGAAGCCATGGCAAGGTTACTGGATCTACAGCAACTCCAAGGCTGTATTGCAGTTCGCAACTCCTACATTGCGTGGATCCCTGGTGCAACAGACAACCGCAGGTTCCGAGCCTGCGACGCGTGTTGTTCAAACAGCGGATGCATGGAACCTCAAGTTCCGTCTTGCTGGACCTAATGGTCGGGTAGATGAAGCAGCAGTGATTGGTGTTGGCGCCAATGCGAAGGCCAGCTCCGATGTTCCTAAGCCACCTGCGTTCAAGGACTTTGTGTCTGTCAGCATTGCTGATGATGCAGGCAAGGGGCGTTTTGCTCAGGTTGTACGTCCGAACGGCAAGTCCCAGTCTTGGAACTTGGTTGTTGAGTCCGATCAGGATGGTGAAGGCGTACTTCAATGGCCAGGAATGTCTTCCTTGCCGAAGCGCGTGCGCCTGACGATAACGGATATGCAAACCGGAGTTACCTCCGACTTGCGCTCGGCCGCTGGTATCAAGGTATCTCTCAGAGCTGGGACAGTGACACGTTTCCGTGTAGCGGTTGCGACCGATGCAACACGTAAGCTCGCTGTTAGCTACCTCCGTTCTGAGCCAGGTGGACGTGCTTCCGGTGCGTACTCTTACCGTCTCGGATTGACACAGGATGCTGAAGTTGACGCACAGATTGTTACACTGTCAGGCAAGTCTATTCAGACGATTGCTGCAGGACGTGCGACGGCGGGAAATACCGCTAAGCTGGTTTGGAATGGTCGGAATACAGATGGTTCTTCTGTTCCGGTTGGTCCATATAAGCTCATCGTAACGGTACGTGGAACAGATGGATCATCTGTAACCGAGACGCGTACGATCTCAGTCGTTCGCTAATCATGTTGACCGGCACATCTTGGTGTGCCGGTTACTAGTTTAATAGAGGGATAATCCAATGCTATTGAATACCCGCGGTCTTATTGCCGGTATCGCCATCGTAGGAGCAGTTGCTGTTTGTCAACCAGCATCCGCACAGAACAAGCCGTTGCCAACCGGTCCTGTTGTTGTTTTCCCTGCAGTCGTTGATGGCGCAGGTGATTCTGCAAAATCGGTCTCTGCTGCTGTTGTTGAGGCGCTTCGTTCTCGCCTCAAAGGTATCGGGGCATCCGTCGTTGTTTACTCTGGTAAGCTTCCATCGATGCTGCGTGCACGTGAAGAGCAGATGTTCTCTAAGGAAGTTGTCGACAACGGACCGGCTGATGATCGCGATGCGGCTAAGAAGATGTCAGTCAACATCGGCGCTACAGAGTTTGTTCAGGTATTCGTCGATAGCTACAAGTTTGATGCAGGTAGCCGGACGGCATCGTTCAACTTGAACGTCAACCGCTACTTGGCTTCGACAGGTGCACCAGTCGGAACCGTCAACTTCAAGCAGCAGGGTATTGCAGCCGCTGGGACTGCATCCAAGCTTCAGGAAGCAGAAGCCGTTTCCCGAGCAATGACCGTTGGTGCAGAACAGTCCATTGGTGGACTGTATCCAGCATCCACCATCGTAGAAAATGCTAAGCCTGTGAAGTCAAACAAGAAAAAGGGTAACAACTGGATTAAGCCGGCGTTCATCCTTGGCTTGCTTGGTCTTTATAGCGGCAGTCGCTAACGTTGATTGAATGCCCCGCAGGTATGTAATGTACCTGCGGGGCGTTTTTTGTTTTAAGGCAAGTACTGAATGGTTTACACTCCGGTGTCTGAATTCATTTTATAGTGTGGATTACTCGGAGCTGACAGGGAATGTATTCCCCAACAGTCGTTCATGGCTCGCTTGTGGTGAATTTTGATCTTGGAGCAACCCGGCGTTCAACCTTGGCTTGCTTGGTCTTTATAGCGGCAGTGAGTAACGTTCATCGAACGCCCCGCAGGTATTTTATGTACCTGCGGTGCGTTTTTTGCTTTAAGGCACTGTCTGATCGGTTCACGCTCTGGTGTGTGTATCGATTTCATATCGGAGATTACTCGGAACTGATCGGGAATGTACTCCCGAATACGCGTACAAAGTTCGCTTGTGCTTAATGTTGCGTGGCTGGCCATAGATATGTGATGTTCTACCAGTAGATTTCTCAAGTTGCTCAGATGCTATGCTGGCAATTGGCGCCTATGATGCTGCTAATGATTTCTTGGCGACATCTTGTCCTTCCGCTGGCACTTACCGGGG
>CAIWTR010000416.1 GCA_903915615.1 uncultured Armatimonadota bacterium | reverse complement strand
CCCCGCGCGGCTTCCGCACATGTCTCCGCTCAGCGACATCGACGGCGGCAACACTTGCATGGCGGGTTGCATCTGATTTCGCCGCCACAATCGCCGCCGCTCGCCGAATCAGCTTCTCCGGGACTTTCGTTTCCTTGCTGTCAACACGGATAACCCCGTGGGCCCCGGTTCCAGCCCGGATATGCATCCAAATGTCCTGCGGTCTCGCGACACGCGTGAGGAGGTAGTCATTGGATGTCGCATTTTCACCCACAAGGAATGTATAGCCATCGATGTCATAGGTTCGAATGCGGTGGCCATCCCATTTTGACTCTCCAGCAGCTTGTTGTTGCGGAGCTTTGCGCTCGGGCGCGATGGCATCGAGTTCAGTCAGAAAGTCAATGACATCCGGGTCAGATGGATCCGGATCCCCGCCGGCAAGCAGTGTGTCCAGCCGCACAGACAGGCGCGCAAGCTCGCTCCGCTCGCTCTTCGTGTCCGCTAACCGTCCATCCGCAAGCTCCGCCGCATCCCGCAGCTTACTCGCCTTTGCAAACCACTTATTGGCATTTTCCACCGGTGTCAGCTTTGGGTCCAGCTCAACCTGACGCGAACCGCCATTGAACCAGTCTTCGAGGACCACCGATGGGGCATCGGGAGCGATGTTCCCCAGCTGGCCCATGATCAGCGATGCCGTTTCTTCATCCACTTGTGCCCGGCCCGCCTCCGCAAGCGTGCGCTCAAGCTCCGCTGTCCGCTTCTCACGGTAGGTAAGGGCATCATCGAGGCGGTGCTGAACGGCCTGCCAGAACTTCCCGGATGTCGCATCGGCTTGCTGACTCCGCGTGATGTTGTCCCAGGCGCGGCTGATATTGGTGATGTCGGTTTGCCGATCGGCCGGGATGTGTTTGAGCAGGAATGGCCAGGCGAACTCTGGAGTGCCATCCGCATCTGCGACGAGGACGGGGGAGTGCGGCAGCTTGAGAGCACGGGCAAGGAGCACGGCACGGTTTTCTGGACCGCCAAGAGCCGCGGCTTCCCGGTCAACCAATGGACCGTACGAGCCATTTACATCGGTGCGCAGGCCAGGAGGATCGGTGTACTTCTGACCGATTTTTAGCGGCCTCGGGGATGTCGCCGCAATCGGCCTCAGCACACCACGCACCACGCCACTGTTACCAACCAAAATGAGGTTGGAGTTTCGACCCATCAGCTCAAAGATCAACGCACAGCGGCTATCGCCTTTAGGATCAGGAGAGCGGTTTTCAAAATGCATCCAAACGATGCGGTCTGGGCCGGGCATTTCAATTCGGGTGCATATGGCATCCTCAATATGCTTTCGAGCGACCTGGCAGAACCCAAGCGGGGATGGCGGTTGCGGATCTTTGCGCGTCGAAATGTGAAAGCGGGGCGCCGTATGGTCGGTCGCGATGCGCAGCTTGAAGGCTCCGGAGCGGCTGAAAAACTGGATATAGACGCTTGATTTGTCTGGCTGCTGCACCTTTTGTACGGATGCGCCGGTCAGGAGGGGTGTCAGCTCACCGACAACACCCGCGAGAGAAATCAGGTCCATGCGACTACTCTACCGCCACGGGCTGGTTTGGTGATGTTCAGCTCGCTTCAGGCATTTGTCACCGTCATTGAAAGACAAACCAGTGCGCGCGGATAGGGTAAACTTTGTGGAAATAAGACTGTCTGAATTTTTGTAACGAAGTGAAAGTAATATGCAGGAAAATATGACCCATTCCTCAGGCTCCGGGCCATCCCCCGGGACGCTTGCCCTTGAGCCCGCATTACAAACCATAGGGGCATCCCTCCTCTCCGAAGTCCGGAATCAGGAGACGAAGGGGCGTATTAGCGATGTCTTCTACGACCGCCTGATGGAGCTCTCGACCCGCGATGAAAAGTTGAAGGTCGAGCTGTTTCGCTTTGTGGATGCTCTTCCTGCGCTCAAAACTCCTGAGTCGGTGGCCCGCCACCTGTCTGAGTACCTAGTGCGCCCCGATGTGCAGCTGCCTCCCGGCGGCGCCCAGCTCATCAACTTTCTTGGTTCCAACCTGCCGGCGCGGCTTGTGCTCAAGACCGCCACGGGCATCGGCGCAACCACGATGGCAAAGCGCTTCATCGCCGGTCGCAATGGCCGCGAGGCGACCAGCGCGATTGAGCGTCTCCGCCGTCAGAACCTGACCTTCACGATGGACCTCCTCGGCGAGGCCGTGACCAGCGAGCATGAAGCCCTTGCGTACCAGAAGAAGTACCTTGAGCTCCTCGAGGACTTGGCGGTCGCAAGCAAGTCGTGGACGCGGCAGGCGCAGACGGACACTGCGAGCTGGGGCGACATCCCGATGGTCAATGTCTCCATCAAGCTGTCGAGTTTGTATGCCCGCTTTGACCCGATGGCCCGTGATGCGACAACAGAAGCCGTCATCGCGCGCTTGCTTCCGATTGTTCGTAGCGCCAAGGAAAAGGGCTTTATCGTCAACTTTGACATGGAGCAGAATGACTTCCGGGATGTGACATTCCACATTTTCCGCACGATGTTCCTGATGGACGAGTTCCGCACGTGGGATAACGCGGGGATTGTCTGCCAGGCCTACCTGAAGTCAGCCGAGGCTGATTTGTTGGAGCTGCGTGACTACGCTGTCGAGCGCGGCACAGCCTTCTGGGTCCGCTTGGTCAAGGGCGCCTACTGGGACTACGAGACGATTATCTCTGCGCAGCGCGGTCATCCGTGTCCGGTTTGGCCACTTAAGCCGCTCACGGATGCGTGTTTTGAGCGCTGTGAGGACTTTTTGATCGAGAACTGGATGCATTTGCGCCCAGCGATTGCATCCCACAACGTCCGCTCCCAAGCCCGTGCCCAGGCGAAGGCCAACGCGCTTGGTCTGCCTCCGCGGACGGTTGAGTACCAGGTTTTGTATGGCATGGGCGAGCCGATGGGCCGTGCTTTGTGCGCAGCAGGTGAACGCGTGCGCGTCTATGTCCCATTTGGTGAGCTCCTTCCCGGGATGGCTTATCTTGTGCGCCGTCTCCTTGAGAACTCCAGTAATGACAGCTTTGTCCGCAAGGCGGGCGAGGCCATCGATGCCAGTATTTTGCTCGCATCCCCACACACGTTTGAAACTCCGGCGGCTCCCCAAGGAGCTGCGCCGGTTCTTACCGATGAGAGTGAATCCATGACCCCTTTTATCAATGAGCCTGAAGCTGATTTCGCACTGGTTGAGACACAGGATGCGATGCGTGCTGCCTTGAAGGCAATTCTGCCTGAGCTCGGTCAAGTTGTGCCGGTGGTGATCAATGGCATCCCGATGCAAGGGCGCGAAATCATAGACCGTGAAGATCCAAGCCATGCGGGAACGGTGGTTGCAAAGGTTGCATACGCCACTCTCGATGATGCTGAGCTTGCGCTGACTGCGTGTAAATCATCGTTTAGGCGCTGGCGGGATGTCCCGGTCACGGAGCGTGCGGATGTTTTGCGCCGGACTGCGGATGGGATGCGTAAGAACCGCTTTGTTCTGTCTGCATGGATGGTGCGTGAGGTCGGGAAGCCGTGGCGTGAGGCCGATGCGGATGTCGCTGAGGCGATTGACTTTTGCGATTACTACGCAGCGGAGATGGAGCGTTTGGCGAACCCGCGCAAGCGTAATAT
>CAIWTR010000415.1 GCA_903915615.1 uncultured Armatimonadota bacterium | reverse complement strand
TGGACAACCGAAGGTAACGCAACTAGCTTTTTTGAGCGCTCCTTTGGCGGCTGGACACGGTCCTACCCTTACGGCGATGAGCCACTGGCTATTTCACAAACTGGGCATATCTGGGATGCCGCAATGGCACGTGGTAAGTCGTTTTTGAACTTTGGTGAGTTTGACACGGCGGGGATGCCTCGTGGTGAGACATACGCCAGCTTGCTTCGCAAGACGCAGAAGGGGCTGCCGCTGCCTGAATCCTCTTCGCTAATCGGCATCGAGCGTGTTCGTCAGCATAGCGTGCGGGCGTTCCCGGGCTGGAATATGAATATCCCGGACTTACTCCGTATTCGTGTGTTCAAAGAGACCTATGCCAAGCTTGTGGCCAAGCAGCAGGTTCCAAATCTGATGACGGTCTATCTTCCGCAGGACCATACCAGTGGTTCTGAAGCAGGCGCACCAACGCCTGCGGCGCATGTTGCCGACAACGATGAAGCTCTTGGACAGCTGGTCGAAACGGTGAGCAAGAGTCCTGTGTGGAAAGACACGGTGATCTTTGTGGTTGAGGATGACCCACAGGATGGCGTTGACCACGTGGATGGCCATCGCTCTGTCTGTCTTGTTATCAGCCCTCGGACACGCAAGATGGGTGTGAACAGCACGTTTTACAATCAGGCATCGGTGCTGCGAACAATTAAGGGAATCTTCGGTGCAACAAGCCTAACCCGTACTGAGGCGCTTTCAACACCACTCGTGGCCTGCTTTGGCCCGAAGGTTGACACGCGACCTTACGTGGCCATCCCAGCAAAGATTGATCTCTACGCGACGAACCCAAAGTCGAAATCCGCTGCTAAGTTTGACCTCTCACGCCCTGACCGTGTGCCTGAAGATCGGTTTAACCGCGACCAGTGGGCGGTGATGCGGCCCGATAAGCGCTATCCAGCGGAGTTTGCAGGGGCTCACGGGCGTGGCCTTAAGGCACTTGGCTTACAGTCGGTGCGTGAAACTGGTGGCGTGGCCGAAACGGATGACTAGAGCTAGGTTCCGTTACTAACGCCCCAGCGGAAGTTCTGAGCAGCGCAGTAATGGAGAAACGCCGTCGGATCAAGGGTTTCGGCGTGCAGAAACGTTTCTAGCCCAGGAAGTGCGTAAGCGGCGGCAAAATCGGCTGCGCCGGCGGAGTCTACGGTGTGGAAGATGAGGTGGGTAACGCCGGCGGCCCGGGCGGCGATCAGCTGCATGATAGCCATCAGGGTGCGGTTACCCCCGTACGCGCCGGTTCCCCACCAGCCGGTATGGATGGTGCATTCGGATGCATCTCCGTTACACGATTTTGCTTCGCAGACGGCAGCATAGAACGCTGTAAGCGCGGTCGTCCAAATGTCGACGAGCGTTTCGTGGTTATAAACGCCATCACCACCCGCTGGCGCATCCATCGCGATGATGTTACTCACCGTTGGCGGCTTGATTGGCGTGCAGGCCGCGATGACATCATCGGCAGAGGCGTACGCAAACGCATTCCCATAAAGCCCAGTGGTCGTGTCAAGATAGACGTGACGGAGGATTCCGCGGATGAGCAGTGGCCGCGGCGCATCGTCCTTTGATTTATCGCGGGTCATCGGTGCAACTGGGGTTGTTGCCATCGCGTGACGGAGACAGCTGCTCACGGGATGCTCGGCGATTTGGAGCTCATCCTGTGCGAGGAGGTTGCCCTCGCCATAGTTGAACAACCATCTGTCGGCGAAGTTGACGCACCACTCAGCACCATTTCTGGATGCAGGTGTGTCAGCGTACGGATAAATGCCAGTGTGTTCTCCGATGACGGTGGCCACTGTTATCGCAATCGGTTCAAGCGTTGCACCGGGCTGCCAGGCGCTTACAGTGACATCTCCGAAATGCTCATAGCCATCCGGGATGGCGATGCTCAGGACAAGCTTTTTGTTGGCATTGTAAGGCTTGTTAGGAAAGTCACGGAACAGGGTTACATTGTCAAATGTCAGGGTTGCTTCACGTATTGCGATCATCTGACATGACTATAACACGGCCACGTTGTCAACGTTTAGGTGAGGAGTTCTCGCTCGGTTCAGCGTTGCAAGATGGCTTTCTTTACCATCGGCGACAAGATTTCCGTCCAGATCGCATAGCCTGTGGGAGTCATATGAAGACGATCTGAGACGTAGAGCTCGTCTCGAAATTTGCCATCGGATGTCATCATTGGCGTAAAGATATCGGCGAATTCCACGTTACGTATGCCCTTTATGTAATCTGCTGCGAGGCGGTTGTATTCACGCACTTTATCGAGGTGCTTTTCCCGTGATGGGCTTGGCTTGAGCGAGACAACGATGATTCGTGTTGCAGGGTCGCTCTTGTGAACGAGGGTGATGAACTGTTTCAGGTCTTCAAAGACACGCTGGACAGGGACTTTGGCATTGATGTCATTTTCGCCGGAATAGAGAACCACAACCCGTGGTTTGTACTGCAAGGCAAGCCGATCGATGTAAAAGACAGCATCCGCGAGCTCGGAACCTCCAAATCCCATATTGATGACGGGGATTCCGTTGAAGTCTTTGGAGAGAGTTTTCCAGTTTTTGATGCTCGAGCTACCGGTGAAGACAACGCCCCCGTGAAGGTCAGGACGTTTTGCTGCTTTGGCTTCGAGCTTAGCGATTTCCGCATCCCATTGCTCATGTTTACCAGGCTTTGGCGGAGCGACAAGGGTGAGTGCGAGAGCTACTGCGATCCAAGGGTTCATCGGGGATGTCTCCAAAACGTTATGAATGAGGTTGTGTGTTTAGGATGCTTCGGGAATCCGTCCGGGTGCCCAAAGGTTACGGACATCCTCGCCGCGCCGGTGGCGTTGCTGAAGGTCAGCCAAAAACTCTGTAAATCCGATCGATGGCTTCCATCCGGTCAGCGCATAGATTTTACTAAGGTCGTGTTGTTCGACTTCAGCTGGAATGTCGATTCCATACGCATCGATTAGCTCAGTGCTCCCAGCGACAACCTGCTCGCACCAGACTTCCCAATAGGTCGTAAATTTCTGCAGTACGACAGACGGGATGCCATGATCGGTGTGAACAACGCTGCTAAAAATTGTGTATCGGCCTTCGATTCCGGCGGAAATTGCAGCCACATTGGATGATGCAACATCCCGGACATCGACTCCATTGCGCAACAGCTTTGCGCCAAAGTCAAGGTATCGCTTGGGTACGAAGTCATGGTAACGAAGCATCGCAACTGCGGCCCCGGTTTGGACGTGATAGCCCCGGCACATTTCTTCTCCAACGACTTTTGTAACGCTGTAGACAGAGCCATGTCCATAGGCCATCGAGGAAGCGTAGACAACGGTGCGGATGTTTTGGCGTTTGCACGCCTGGAGGATGTTAAACGTGCCATCCGTGTTGACGGCCCAAATGGTGTCATCGGAGACCGGAGGAATATGTCCACAGTGCCAAGCAGCGAGGTGAACAACGGCATCTATTCCGTCGACTGCCGACTCGCAATCACCGGGTGTCCGTGTGTCGCAGCGCGTGAATTCAGCGCCTTCGGGGATGTAAGCCGGTCGTGAAACATCCGCCATCCGGACACGAAAGCCTGCAGCAAGCAGAGCATTTGTAGTTTCTAGCCCTGCGATGCCGGATGCTCCTGTGACCAGTATAAATGCGCTCATCGAACCCCTATCCTATCAAATTGCAGTGGAGACTTTCCGGATAATGGCGACATTCAGCTTATTGAATACGCAACATTATCAGAGTTTTTATGTCGGATATGCCTTGAGGCTTTATCGGTCCTAGCTCCTGTCACGCGCGCAAGTCTGCGTAGACACTGATATTGGTCGTAGCGATGATGGTCTTACAATTTCATGATTTCAGTGGGCTGTATCGGTTTCAGCTACGTAATTGTGTTTCGCCAAAAAAGGAAAAGCCCGGCGGATTCCCGCCGGGCTGCTCGATGTCGAAAAAGGGTGAAGTTACTTTTTCTTGAAGTTGATCTCGCCAAATGGTGTGGTGGCGGAGATACCTTCGATTTTGCCATCCTTGTCACGGGTGAACTTCAATGCGAAGCTCATTTCCTTGAGCTGTTCGGAGACAAACTCATCCTTGTCATTGACTTCGACGGTCAGCTCAGGCTGGCCTTCGGCTTGGAGAACAAGCTTGCCATCTTTGACGGTCAACTTGATTTCAGGAGCGCCTGCAAAGTCGGTGACATAGCTGCCTTCGGCGCCCTTGAGCTTTTCAGAAACTGCAGGTGCAGCCTTAGGAGCTTCTGGGAGCTTGACAAATGTCTTGCGGGTCCAGGTCATTGTTCCCAGAGGAGACTCAGCCGAGATTCCGGTTACTTTGCCTTCTTTGTCCTTGACGAGCTTAGCGGTTACGCCTTCAGGTAAGGTCTTCCCCTTGATCTCATCCTTTTCGGTGACTTCGATTTCGTAGTCAGGTTGATTTTCGATGGAAAGAATGAACTTGCCGTTGTCGTACTTGATTTCGCCATCGCCAACAGGTCCCTGCATATCAACGGCATACTTGCCCAGAATGTCCGGGAGCTTTTTTGTCTCGGCTGGCTTTTCGGCTGGCTTCTCAACAGGCTTTTCGGCTGGTTTTTCCGCTGGCTTCTCGGCAGGCTTGGCTGCGGCGGTCAGAGGCGTTGCGCCATCCTTTTGGAACTGAACCTTGTTGCCTTGGAATGTCAGATCGATGCCGTTTGGCTTCTTGTCTGCATCACGGACGATTTTCGCATCGACCTGTCCAGCAAGAATCGGATTGTAAAGGGAGTCGTCTGCCTTCAGCTCAACAGGAATCGCAGGATATCCGGTTGCCTGCATCGTGAGGGAGCCGCCATCGTTGACCAGTTCAATCACATTTGGCTGACCAGCAACCGTGTATTTACCAAGGACTGCCTTTTCGCGCTCGCCAAGTTCCTTCGCAGGAGCTGGTGTTGGAGCCGGGGTCGGGGTTGGAGCTGGCTTTGGAGCGGCAGGCTTTGTCTTTGCAGGAGCCTGTGGCTTGGAATTGCTCTTTTGCGGCTTTGCAGCTGGCTTGTTGGTTTTGGTCTGTGCAGCGGCTGGCATTGTGGCCAGTGCGGCGAATCCGATGATGGCAAATAGGGATAGCTTCATCTTTGTACTAATAACCTCGTTGTTGTTTTTAGGTGCCACACTGCGCGCGCGCAGGGGATATCTCATTTCCAGCATACCCTGTTACACGAAACTGTACAGTGTTCAGCGATTAACATCGGTGCCGTTAACATCATGTAAATTAGCAAATTTCCGCCATCTGGCATAGAGTCCTGCCATGTCTGCACAAAGAAGTGAAAGTACTGCTGCACTTAAAGATCCCTACGCCTATGATGCGACCGCGGTGGAAGCTCCTCCGTCGACCTTCCGGGATGCGATAAAGCGCATTGGTCCAGGGATGATTCTTGCGGCATCCATTGTCGGTTCGGGCGAGCTAATCGCTACGACATCGCTTGGCGCCGAAGTTGGAATGACGTGCCTCTGGCTCATCATCATCAGCTGTCTCATTAAGCCAGCGCTGCAGGCTGAGATGGGCCGTTTCACGATTGCAACCGGGAAGACGGGCCTTGGTGGGTTCAACCTGATGCCGGGTCCAAAGGTTGGTGTTTCGTGGGTCGTTTGGCTTTGGGTGGCGATGATCCTGATGACGTTGTTCCAAATCGGGGCGATGTTTGCCGGGGTCGGGCAGGTTTTACATACGATTTTCCCTGCAGTCGC
>CAIWTR010000414.1 GCA_903915615.1 uncultured Armatimonadota bacterium | reverse complement strand
TGGGCATCCAGGCGTGACCGCAGCGGTAAGTGGTGCGAGCCGGTTGTCATCGCGGATACACCCGGGTTTCCGGATACGAACCCAGTGGTAACCGTTGCGCCGAATGGTGATATTCATCTGTATTACGGTACGCAGATCGACAACAACTGGGAAAGCACACTCCTCAAGCAACGCATCGGGCGTATCAAAGGAAGCTCTGGCTGTCGTATCGAGTGGAGTCGCGACCAGGTCGTGCATCTCAAACCCGATGAGGATGCTTTCCGGCGGCAATACCTCCCTGGACTGAAGACTGTCTACGCGGGTGCAACACCTGTGGATATCTTCCCCAAGTATTACGCAATCCAAGAGGAACGCAGCCAAAAGCGGCTGAATTTGCGCCTCGGTTGGATGGGTCGCTGTACACCGATTTGGGTTGGTTCACAGCTGTATTTGCCGCTGTACCACGATGGCTTTGATGTCGGGCTTGTTGCCATGTCCAGTGATGGTGGCACGACATTCACAGCTGGTGGACCCATCGTCGGTCGTGCGGCTGTGCAGCCAAGCTTGCTTCGCCTCACCGATGGCAGCTGGATGGCCTACAACCGCAACAACGGTCCGGGTCCGATGCGCATTCTTGCAGCAAAGAGTGTGGATGGTTGTAAATCATGGTCGCTTGCGACGGAGATGACGCTACCGAACCCGGGCGTTTCAGTCGCAGTAGACCGGCATGCGGATGGGACCATTGTGCTCGTGGGCAACGACACCGAAGATGGCCGGCACTCGCTAGCATATTGGTGTAGTCGTGATGAAGGCAAATCGTGGTCGACAGCGACGACAATCGAAGCTGCTCCGGCAGGATCTGAGTGGTCGTTCCATTATCCAAACATGGTGCGTTTGCCAAATGGAAACCTGGCGCTGGTGTATTCGCGGTACGCCAAAGCGGGCCAGACCATTCGTTACGTGGAACTGACACAGCAGCAAATCAAGGCATAAGGCCCATCAGACACAAAAAAGCCCCGCGTGCGAATTGCATGCGGGGCTTTTACGGTTTTGGCTAGTGGGCTTCGGGATACGAACCGAGCACCGTAACAAACATGCTCTGTTCCTCGAGATGCTTAAGTGCTTTCCGTACACGGTCTTCTTTGATATGCCCATTGAAGTCAAGGAAGAAGACATATTCCCAAGGGAGCTGCTTTGTTGGACGGGACTCAATCAATGTGAGGTTGATGTCGTGCGCATCAAGAGCCGCCATCGCGCGCATCAGGGCGCCTGCCCGATGCTGTACCGAGAAGTAGATGCTCGTCTTGTCACGTCCGCTTGGCTGCGGCTGGTTCTCACCGATGACTAAAAAGCGTGTTCGGTTGTGAGCTGAATCCTCAATATGGGCTGCGACCACCGTTAGGCCATGAATCTCGGCAGCGATGTCTGTTGTGATACACGCAGACTCGATGTCTTCAGCGGCAAGCTGGGCCGAGCGGGCATTGGATGTCGTCTCTATAATCTCAATGCGCTGCAGGTTGTCACGCAG
>CAIWTR010000413.1 GCA_903915615.1 uncultured Armatimonadota bacterium | reverse complement strand
GCCGTTGTCGGCAGCCTGGCTCATCCCGATGACATTCGGAGTAACAACCCAGTCGTAGGCATCCAGAAATGCCGCCCAAAACCAGTCACGAATTTCAGTCGGATTGACGCCAAGCAGGAGCGCAAAGTTGCCTTGCACCATTAGGCGGATGATGTGATGCGCATATCCAGTACGAAGCGTATCGGTTATGGTGATGTTCAGGCAGTTCATCGTCGTCCTACCTGTCCAATAAAAATCCGGGAGAGGCTCAGTAGCACCAAGGGCATTCTGTTCATTCCATGAAGCTGACCCAAGCCATTCATAGAGATGAAACATGTATTCGCGCCATCCAAGCACTTGCCTGACAAACGCCTCCACGGATGCAAGTGGTGCCATGTTAGCAGCATAAGCTTCCACTGCAGCATCGATACACTCCGCTGGGGACAGGAGCGACAGATTCAAGGCAGGGGACAGGATACTGTGGAAGCCATACATGTCCCGCGATGACATCGCGTCTTCGTAGCGGCCAAAATCGGCCAGGGCGTAGTGGACAAACCAGCGAAGACGCGCAAGTGCAGCATCACGGGTAACCGCTTCCGTAAAGTTATCTAGGTCGCCTGTCAGGTTTGGGATATCTTTGACGATGCTAAGGACATCCAGCGTTGTTTCGTCAGGCGCAAAGCTAGGTTGAAGGATCGCCTGATGATTCTTTGGAAATGGCTTTCGGTTTTCCTTATCGAAATTCCAGACATCACCCACTGGCTTTTCGCCATCCATCAGGTAGCCGGTTTGCTGTCTGACCATCCGGTAGTACTGCTCAAGGCGTGGCTGTTTACGGGATGACATCCACTCTGAAAAGGCACTTGCTGAGACAAACCAGTACGGGTCTGGTTCGAACGTTACACCCTGTGCAACAAGGAGTTCGCGAATACCTTGTTCGCGAGGCTCGATGCAAACGGTGGGCTGTCCGAGCTCTGCTATACAGGAGACGATTGATGCTTGTATTCTGTAGAGAACTGAGTACCCTCGGGATTTAAGTTCATCCCGGAAATGACGCATTGCACTCCAGACGAGAACAATTTTCTTGCGATGGTAGGGTTTTCGCTCTGAGAGTGACCAGTCTTCCACCATGAGGACGGTGTCTTCAGTGGGATGAGTCCCAAGGGAAGAAATATAGTCCAAGGAGAGCTGATCCCCCAAAATTAGGACTGTTTTTGCCACTGTTCTTTCCGGGTAAATCTAAGTCGCCAGACCATTAGCATTGCCTCAACGACGATTTTCTTGCTCATCTTCGACACGCCATCCACGCGGTCAGCAAAGATAATCGGGACTTCTTGAATGTTCAGGCCAAGACACGCAACCCGGTAAGTCATTTCTACCTGAAAGGAATATCCATTTGAACGTATTGTCGAGAGGTTGACGGCACGTAGTGTCGATGCTTTCCAAGCCTTGAAGCCACCTGTGACATCGCGAATTGGGATGCCAAGAATGGTGCGTGCATACAGACTGCCGCCTCTGGAAAGTAGCTGTCGACCAATTCCCCAATTGACTGTGCCACCATCCGTGACATAGCGGCTGCCCAGCACCAGATCAGAAGATTGAAGG
>CAIWTR010000412.1 GCA_903915615.1 uncultured Armatimonadota bacterium | reverse complement strand
CTTCGGCTACGACGCGATGTGGTACCCGGTTGGGTACGCAGCCGGCTACTTGTTTTTGCTGCTGTTCATCGCTGGGCCGCTTCGGCGCTTCGGGGCGTACACGATTCCTGACTTTGCCGAAGGTCGCTTTGACTCGCCCTTATTCCGGAAGATTGCAGTTTCCTTCGTGATGTTCATCGGGTTCTTTTACACGATGCCACAAATGAAGGCTGCGGGCGTGACGATGGGATCCATCATGCAGTGGCCCTATTGGGTCGGCATCGTGGTGGTTGGAGCAGTGATCACGTTTAACGTGGCGCTTGGTGGGATGAAGGGGATCACCTTCGTCCAGGCATTCCAGTACTGGGTCAAGGCATTTGCGATTGCCGTGCCAGTCTTTGTCATCATGTCTGTTTACGGTTCGTATACATCGACGCTTTCAAAAACAGCTGCTAACGCATCCGGTTTCCCAGTGTTAGTGACCGATGGAACCTACAAGATAAATGGCAAGGCCAAGGCCCCTACCAATGTTGTTGCATTTCAGGCGGTAGAGGCGGATGTTACATTTAAGTCATCCACCGTCATCGGCAAGGTCTCTCCAAGCCGCAAGCCTGAAGCAGGTGAGGATGCTTTGGTCCTTGATGCCATTATCAAGGCAGGGGCGATTGCATCCGGTACGACAATCCACTTGGTACCGGTCGTAGTCACGCGGGATGGGGTTCCTGTTGAGAAGGATGGCAAGACTGTCCTGACGGGAGTCAAGCTCGAATTTGATGAACCTGCTGAGCTGGCGCTTGCCAAGGGCTTGCCTGTTCCCAATGCGCAGAAGAATAGCAAGTGGCTGGCTCCATTTGGAACACTTACAAGCAAGCACGGTTATCCGTTGCTGTACACGTACAGCCTGATCATCGCGTTGATCTGTGGCACAGCAGGATTGCCGCACATCCTTGTTCGCTTTTACACCAACCCGGATGGCCGTTCGGCAAAGAAGACGACATTCTGGGTGATGGTTTTGATTGGTGTGTTTTACTTCTTCACGCCGATATGGGGTGCCGTTGGCCGCGAGTTCATTCCGGGGCTCTACGTACCAAACAAGACGGACTATGTTGTTATAAACCTACCTGGGCAGGTTCCCGGCATCTGGGGAGATGTTCTAAAGGGCGTGACCAGTGCTGGTGCGTTTGCAGCGTTTATGTCGACATTTAGTGGGCTTCTCGTCTCGATGAGTGGTGCGTGGGCTCACGATATTTACGGACGTATTCTTCAACCAGAGTCAAGTCCGACACAGCGCATTTCTGCCTTTAAAGTTGCCGCCATTGTCATCGGTGTCATTTCGATGGTTCTCGGCTTGTTTATCGAGACGTTTGACATCGCGATGCTTGTTGGATGGGCATTTGCGATTGCGGCTGCCAGCTACTTCCCGTTGCTTCTGCTCGGGGCTTGGTGGCGTGGCTTGACGGCGACAGGTGCGGCATCAGGGATGTTAGTTGGTGGTCTGTCAAGCTTAACGGCGATTATCTTCTTTATGTTGAGTGACCGAAAAGTCGTAACGATTGCGGATCCGCTGGTGAAGTCACTTTGTGAGCAACCTGCCATCTGGACGGTGCCACTCTCGCTGCTGGTGATGTACGTTGTGTCATTGGTCACGCGGGCAAGTATTCCCAAGGATGTGGATGAAAAGATGCTTCGTCTGCACGCTCCTGAGGGGTTGGGATACAGCAAGGATTACATCTCGTCAGACCACTGACAACCTTGCAGACGAGACTTTGCATGGTAGAATCCGAAGGTTCAGTGTGTCCCACTGACACTTATTTGCGTGTCGGCATTGTCGGTGCGTAATAGAAAAAGTAGTTTAACTACGCCAAAGCCTGTGCCAAGGTACAGGAACTGGAGGAAATATGGCTAGAGAAGCTTGGAAAACCCGGGAAGCCCGTCGTGTTGCAACGGTGGCCCGTTTCGCTGAGCGTCGTGCAGAGCTTAAGGCTCGTGCAGACAAAGGCGATTTTGATGCAACGATGGAACTTGCGTTGCTCCCACGTGATTCGTCCCGTACCCGTGTAAAGAACCGCTGTTCGATCACTGGCCGCGCCAGTGGTTTCATGCGTAAGTTTGGCGTGTCACGTCAGACATTCCGTGAATTAGCTCACCGTGGACTTATTCCTGGTGTAACGAAGTCGTCCTGGTAGTTTTGGAGGTCTGTAATGGTAGTTTCTGATCCTATTGGTGACCTCCTGACTCGCATTCGTAATGCGCAGGCGGCAAATCATGACTCTTTGGAAGTTCCATCATCTAAGATGAAGTTGGAAGTTCTTCGTATCTTGCTCGATGAGGGCTACATCAAGTCCTATGAGCTCGTAGAGGCAACGCCTCAAAACAACATCAAGGTTGCGTTGAAGTACGCTCAGGGTGTTGGCCATCGCCGCACTCCGGTCATCGACACAATCAAGCGTATTTCTAAGCCTGGTCTTCGCATTTATGTGACATCAGACGAAATCCCGATGGTCAAGCGTGGTCTTGGTATCTCCATCGTGTCCACAAGTCGTGGCTTGATGACAGGGCGTTCTGCAAAGCGCCTCGG
>CAIWTR010000411.1 GCA_903915615.1 uncultured Armatimonadota bacterium | reverse complement strand
GACTGTCATCCACGTAAATGGTGGGGATGCTCCTCGTGGGCGGCGGGTATTCGCTATGTGGAATCCTCCGGTCACAAAAGGAGCAACTCCGAAACGTCGCGGAGCTGGTGGAGAAGCTGCCACGCTTGCTGCGGCACTGGTCAAACAGGATGCACGGACCATCGTGTTTACGCGGGCTCGGCGTTCCACCGAGCTGTTATACAAGGCTTGGGTATCGATGCTTTCGGCAACGATAAACGGCGAGGCTTTAGCAGAGCGCATAACGCCTTACCGGGCGGGCTACACAAAAGAACAGCGGCGCGATATCGAACAGCTATTGTTCTCCGGAGAGCTTATGGGCGTTGTCGCTACATCGGCGCTCGAGCTTGGAGTCGATATCGGCTCACTCGATGCCGCAGTCATATCGGGTTACCCAGGGACGATTGCAAGTACATGGCAGCAAAGTGGAAGGGCAGGGCGACGGGAAACAGAGTCGCTTACCATTTTGGTCGCATCAGATAATCCGCTCGATCAGTTCCTGATGCGTCATCCGTCCTACCTCTTCGAAACAGGGGTCGAAAATGCGGTCATCAATCCAGACAACCCGCATGTCGTCGGTGCCCACATCTGTTGTGCCGCGGATGAAGGATTGCTAGGTCAGGAACAGATAATTAGGATGTTTGGTGAGCGTGCCGAGTATGCGATTGGGTTGTTGGAGAAAAGCGGCGTCTTGCGCTTTGATGGAAACTTTTACCGCTACATCGGACCACCACGGGCGTGCGACCAGTTTAGCATTCGTTCCGCCGATGGAACGCTTTATGCTGTTTTGACTTCCGATGGAGCCACCATTGGGACTGTTGAAGGCCACCGTGTCAACGAAGAGCTCTTTGTCGGTGCGTTCTATTACCATCAAGGGATTGCGTACGAAGTTGTAACGCTTGATCGCACCAAACGCCAAGCAACCGTGGCTAGGGCAAACCGTGACTACATCACTAATGCCAGATCAACCGGTTCCATCGATGTTATCGAAACGCAAGGCTCTAAAGAAGTCGGTGAGACCATCGTCTACTTTGGACTGGTAAAAGTAAAACGTCGTGTGACTGGATACGAGAAGCGGGGACTGGGCTCTGATGATCCTCCGGAAGTCGTCGAGCTTGATATGCCCGAAACCGAGTTTGTAACCACAGCCGTTTGGTATCCAGTTACGCCTGATACGGAGCGGACATTGGGGATGCTTGGTGCTGACTTACCGGGCACCGTCCATGCTGCAGAACATGCCGCTATTGGAATCCTTCCGCTGTTCGCTCTTTGTGACCGTAATGACATCGGTGGGGTTTCGACGCCTTATCATACGCATGTGGGTGGACCCGCCGTCTTTGTCCACGATGCCGTCCCGATGGGAGTTGGTATTGCCGAGGCTGGTTTTCGCGTCGCGAGGGAGTGGCTGGGCGCAACAGCCTCACTGATTAGTGGTTGCCCTTGTGAATCAGGCTGCCCCGCTTGCATCCAATCTCCAAAATGTGGGAACAACAATGCACCCTTAGATAAGGCAGGTGCCGCCGTTTTACTAAAAAGTCAGTTTGTCGATACCACGAACGATTGATCCCAGTTAGTTTGTCCGGAAACGTTCTGTTGTGAGGATTCGAACGTACAATGTTCAGGTCTTGGATGTGTCAGGTATGTTGGGTTAGGTCTTCCATGGGGGATAACCGGATGACGGCGAAACATGTAATGAATCTTGGAAATGCAGCTGCTGCTATTGGCCTCATTTCGCTGTCAATGCTGCCGCAATCCGTGACCGCGCAAGCAACCAAGCAAGACACGAGTAAGCTGAGAAATCAGGTCCGGGCCCTGCAAAATCAAATGCAGCAGACCCGGCAGGAACTTCGCGGTGCGCGACGTACCGAGTCGATCATAGCTGATGAGCTTGACCGTAATCAGTCCGCTTTGAAATCCACCCGAAATCAACTGCGCGAAACCAAGACACGCCTTGCACGAACGCTCTCCGAGTCTGAGCAGATCACGAATGAACTGAAGCGCTGTGAGGATTTACTCAAAGAACAGGAATTACAGCTGGCGAAGCGCTTGGTGGCCAATTATCGGCAAGGGCCTGTGCGCTACATTTCAGTTTTGCTTGGTTCCCATTCAATGGCAGAACTTAGCACGCGTGCACAGTTCGTGCGGTCAATCGTTAAACATGATGCTTCCCTCATCGCATCGGTGAAGTCAGACAGAGCAAAAGTCGTCCGCTGGAAAAAGCAAGTGGATGACAAAGCACGTGAAATTGCAGACCGAAAGAATGAACTTGGAAGTCAGCAGCTCGAAGAAGCTCAGGTCGTGCAGCGTCGCCGGGGATTGCTTGAGGAAGCACAGCAGATACGTGAGGCTCTTGAGCAGGAACTACGTGACCTTGCGGCAGACTCACGTGCCATCTCAGCTCGTATCAGGGCGATGGAGCGCACGGCCGGTGGCAAGGCACGCCTCAATAAAAAGTTCAGTGGTAGCTTCTCCCAACCAGCAGATGGTCCTATTACATCTAACTATGGAATGCGCTTTCATCCAATTCTGAAGCGGAATCGGATGCACACCGGCATCGACATCGGGGCTGGCTCAGGGTCTCCTATTCGTGCAGCCGCAGCGGGAACAGTTACTTTCCGTGGAACGATGTCAGGGTACGGCAACGTAATTCTAATCGACCACGGTGGTGGAACATCTACCTTGTATGCACACTGTTCATCATTGGTTGCACATGAGGGACAACAGGTGTCTCAAGGTCAACTCATTGCACGTGTCGGTTCAACCGGCCGGGCAACGGGTCCACACCTTCACTTCGAAGTTCGGCGAAATGGCGAGCCGGTTAATCCGAGATAACCGACCGTGTCAATGGGGGAGAAGATCTGGTGATCAGAACCTTAATTAGGTGGGTCTTGGCTGCAGTTGCGATGACTGTGGCTGTCAAAGTAGCAAATAGTGCAGGGATGAATGGCGTGCGAATAGATAATTTCGCGGCCGCACTCGTCTGTATTGCTGTCCTTTCATTGGTAAATGCCATCCTCAAACCGATCGTTAATGCTCTGGCATGTGCAATCAATCTGATGACGTTTGGGTTGTTCCGGTTGGTTGTCAATGGAGTCATGTGGTTGCTTGTCAGCCAGCTGGATTTGGGACTGCATGTCACTGGGCTGCTCGATGCCATTGTCGCCAGCATCGCACTGACAGTGCTTGGGTGGATCCTCGACTTGATTGTTCCTGCGAAGTCACGGGGTGACGAATGACAAATCCGCTCGTGCTCCTTACTGGCATGAGTGGAGCTGGTAAGTCCCTTGCAGCCAGTGTCTTCGAAGATATCGGCTGGACGGTTATTGACAATTTTCCTGCTGCCTGGATGCAACGACTTGGTCAGGTGGTGGACCGGCCATTGTGTATCATTTGTGACACACGAGGCGGCGACCTTACCGGTGTACATGCGGCGATCGCAAGCTGGCAGGTGAAGCCAACGGTTGTCTTCCTCGATGCGACAGATGAAGTTCTGGTCCGGCGTTTCAAAGAAACACGCCGCTCACATCCGATGTTCGCTGTAAGCGGTGGAATTATCCCTGCGATAGTTGCCGAGCGACAAGCATTGGCATCGCTGAAGGCAGAGGCCGATGTCACTATCGACACCACGGTGCTTACCGCGCTTCAGCTACGTCAGGCCCTGCGTCAACGGTTTTCACTGGACCAGGCATCTGATTCCAGTCTGATCGTGTCGGTTGTGTCCTTTGGCTTCAAACATGGCTCTCCATTGGATGCCGATTTAGTCTTTGATGTCCGTTTCCTGCAGAATCCGTTTTACATTGCCGAACTTCGGCTGCATTCTGGGCTGGATGAAGATGTCCAGCATTTTATTGACCGGGATGAACGTACATCTGTCCTACTCCAGAAGCTGTCTGATTTGGTTGAGTGGACGATTCCGCATTACTCCGATGAGGGGAAAGCCTATCTGACCATCGCCATCGGGTGTACAGGTGGACGACATCGGTCGGTGTATATCGCGGAACGCCTTGGAGCCTATCTGAGGGATGCTGGAGTTCGGACCATTATTGACCACCGGGATGTCAACAAGGGGCATCAATAGTGCTGAATGACACACGACAGGTAATCACTTCGTGGCTTAAGTGGTTGAGGCCAGGGCTTGGGGTCAAGCGCTGGCTTCTCCTGCTACCCCTTGGACTGTTTGCCGTCGTTACAGGAGTTGCTTTGATTGTCGGTGTGCGCGTCACTGACATTTTTGACTTTGTTGCAACCCAGGTTGCTGATCGTGTCCAGCTGGAAATCGGTGACCCACGTTTTTCCATACCTGTAGGTCTGACTGCGATTCTCGTTGGGCTGGCCGTCATCATGTCCGCCCTTATCGCCGTCAATCGAAGCATCGTCTCTGTTGTAGCGCCAAAAGATATGGGCCACCTCGCAGACTTTATTGGAAAGAAGCGAAGTCTTGCGAATGGCCCGCGGATAGTCGTTCTAGGCGGCGGCACAGGCCTCTCAACATTGCTGCGTGGGCTCAAGCAGTATTCCAGTAACCTCACGGCTATTGTAACGACGACCGATGACGGGGGAAGCTCTGGGCAGCTTCAGCGTCAGCTTGGCGGGATGATTCCACCGGGTGATATTCGAAACTGCTTGGTTGCGTTGGCGGATGAAGAGCCAATCATGCAGGAGCTGTTTCAGTACCGATTTGCCACGAGGACCGGTGAGGATGGCCTTAGCGGACACAGCGTTGGTAATCTGTTCCTTGCTGCGATGGCGAGTGTGGCCGGCGATTTCGAAGCGGCCGTTCAGGCAACATCAAAAATCCTCCGCATCAGCGGTACAGTCGTGCCCTCGACGGTTGAGCCCGTGTCGCTTGTTGGTCATATGGTGGATGGGAGTGAACTCACCGGGGAAACCCGCATTGCCAGCAGTCCGATCGCAATCAAGTCGATTAGTTTGTGCCCTGAAGCGCCAAGGGCCGTCGTACGGGCTCTCGAAGCCGTTCGCACCGCAGACATCATCGTTCTTGGCCCTGGATCACTCTATACAAGTGTTATTCCGCATTTGCTCATTCCTGAGCTTGCGCGGGCGATTGCTGCATCAGATGCTCCGCGATGCTATGTCTGTAACATCATGACCCAGCCTGGGGAAACGGATGGCTATACAGCAAGCCAACACATCACGGCACTACAGGGACATGCGCGGCAGTGTATTGGCAAGGATGCAAAGGTAGTCGATACGATTATCGTGAACGATGTGCTGCCTGGGAAATCTGCGCTCGGTAAGTATAAGGAAACGGGCGCTGTACCCGTAGATGTAGATTTTGGACCGCTGCGCCAGCTGGGCATTGAGATCATTCGTGCGAATGTAATTTCCGATACCGGAATCATCAGACATGATCCTGCACGACTAGCGAGAACCATTGTTGAACTTACGCAGCGGGGCCGTTAGTTAGCCCATTATGGCAAGTGACACGCCGCAAGCTTTCCGTAAGCAGCTTGGTCGACGAAAAGTCCTTTCGTTGTTCGCGGGTGTTGGAGCAATATCCACAGCTGGTGTTGCATTGCGTGCTGCCTTTGTTCCTAAGCAAGTTGGTGTGACGGAGCTCCGCGTCGGTTTACCAGGTTTGCCTGTTAGTGCGGATGGCTTGCGCGTTGCATTCCTGACAGACTTGCATTATGGGCCTGATACACCAACCGAAACGATTATCAATGCGATTGCACTAGCTCAGAGGGCGGCACCCGACCTCATCCTGCTTGGTGGCGATTACATTCAATGGTCAATGGATCACCTCAGCGGAGTGCTACCTATTCTGGCTACACTGCATGCACCGCTGGGAGTTTTTGGAGTTCTTGGGAACCACGATTACTATATGCCGGATCTCCTGGCAGAGCGGATGCGGCAGGAAGCCGGAATACGGTTCCTCCGTAATGCTGGCTTAGACCTTCAAAATGGACTGTTTATCTGCGGTATTGATGACACATGGCGTGGACGCTTTGATTCCACTGCAGCCGAAGCAAACCGTCCAAAGGGGACTGGGATGATTGCACTCTCTCACAATCCCGTTGGCATCAATCTCTTTCGAAATGCGAATGCATTTGTGATGTCCGGGCATACACATGGAGGGCAGGTGTTGGTGCCAGGAGTTTCGCCGCACCGTGCACCTGGTCTTGGAGACTTTCCAGTTCTTCAGGGTTGGTACAGTATTCAGGGTACCGCTGGATTTGTTTCCCGCGGGGTTGGGCAGACGATGTTACCCATACGCATCAACTGCCCACCCGAAGTCGTCATCGTGACGCTTGTCGGTTTACCGGCCGGAGATCGGTGCCAGGCGGTCTAAGTCCTGTTGGATACGCTGGTTCCAGTCCTGCTGTGCACGGCGGTTACGTGAGTGGTTGGACTCTTTGTCGTAGCGTTCCTGCTGCCGCTTTACATCGTCGATGAAAGAGGTGACGAGAGGGTTCATAATGTTCTGAACCTTTGACTTTATCTCGGCATCACTGCTTCCTTTGATATCGCCACGTATCTGCATTATTTGGTCACGCAGCATCCGGGCACCAACTTCACACAGGTCAAAGTGTCGTTGTTCATGCTCGAGCAGAAAGGTATTGTCGCTGCGAACATCCGGTTTACGCCAAGATCCCGCCGGGTCGAACCATGCTCCAATGCGTACATCGGAGATGAATCCCGTGAACTGACTCCCGCGGCTCATCCAGCCCCACTTATAGGTGGCGTGGAGGACTGCACTCGTTTGTGCGGATGCACCAGAAGCGACATTGCGAGGTTCAAAGTCAGCCCATGTGAGGCGACGATAGCCGACGAGGCCACTGCGGGGAGCATCACCGGGCTTTACGGATGGTGTTTGAATCCAGAGCATATGCAAGTATTGTCGGGTACCGGGACAATAATCAGCAACACGAATACATAAAAAAAGCCGGTGGTGCCAACGGCACCACCGGCCATTTACCTCCTAGGAGGTTTTAAACCTAGTACTCATCATGGTGGTGATGATCACCACCGCCAGCTGCTGCCTTCTTCTCTGGCTTTTCAGCAACGAGGGATTCTGTGGTCAGAATCATCGATGCAATGGAAGCTGCATTGGAAAGAGCAAAACGGGTTACCTTGACTGGGTCGATGACTCCGAAGGCAATCATGTCACCGTACTCTTCGGTAAGAGCATTGTAACCATGTCCGATTGGGAGATCCTTGACCTTGTTGACAACAACTGAGCCTTCGAGACCAGCATTCTCAGCAATGGTACGAAGTGGTTGCTCAAGTGCACGGCGGACGATGGTAACACCGACCTGCTCATCACTGTTGTCACATTCAACATGTGCCAATGCAGGAAGGATGTTGATCAGCGCAACGCCACCACCGGCGACGATACCTTCTTCAACAGCTGCACGCGTTGCAGAAAGAGCATCTTCGTAGCGGTGCTTCTTTTCCTTGAGCTCGGTTTCTGTAGCTGCTCCAACTTGGATAACCGCAACACCACCCGCGAGCTTCGCGAGGCGCTCCTGCAACTTTTCCTTGTCGTAGGAAGAATCCGATGCATCAATCTGCTTACGAATCAGGTCAATACGACCCTTGACTTCAGCACTGGAACCAGCACCTTCAACAAGCGTGGTGTTGTCCTTGGTGATGACAACCTTCTTGGCAGATCCGAGCATGCTCGCATCGGCGTTCTCAAGCTTGATGCCGAGGTCTTCTGTAATGAACTTGCCGCCGGTCAGGATGGCAATATCTTCCATCATGGCCTTACGGCGGTCGCCAAAGCCAGGAGCCTTGACCGCAACCACATTCAGAATTCCGCGGATCTTGTTGACCACGAGAGTCGCGAGTGCTTCGCCTTCGATATCTTCAGAGATAATCAAAAGCGGGCGGCGCATCTGGGAAACTTGCTCCAAAACTGGGATCAGGTCCTGAACGGATGTGATCTTCTTCTCATAAAGAAGAATGGCTGGATTCTCAAGCACTGCTTCCATACGCTCAGCATCAGTTACAAAGTACGGAGAAATGTAACCCTTGTCGAACTGCATACCTTCGACAACATCGAGTGTTGTCTGGGTACCCTTGGATTCTTCGACGGTGATAACGCCATCTTTGCCAACCTTGTCAAGTGCTTCGGCGATAAGCTGGCCGATTTCCTTGTCATTGTTTCCAGAGATTGCGGCTACCTGAGCAACCATGTCTGCATCGGAGACAGCGATCGCATTTGCACGCAACGCTTCGACTGCTGCGGTGACCGCTTTGTCGATTCCGCGCTTTACGCTCAACGGAGCGCCGCCAGCTGCAACGTAACGAAGTCCTTCGTTGACGATCGCCTGTGCAAGAACGGTCGCGGTCGTGGTTCCATCGCCAGCGATGTCGTTGGTCTTGGATGCTACTTCGCGAACGAGCTGTGCGCCCATGTTCTCGAACTTGTCTTCAAGTTCAATTTCTTTTGCAACGGTAACACCATCTTTGGTGATGGTTGGGGAACCCCACTTCTTTTCGATGACGACGTTGCGTCCACGAGGGCCAAGTGTAACCTTAACTGCATTTGCGACGGCATTCGCACCGCGCTCGAGTGCGCGACGGGCTGCTTCGTCAAATAAAAGCTCTTTTGCTGCCATGTGTGATTAACCCTTTACTGCGTAAATTTGATCTTCATCAAGAATCATGACGGTGTCGCCATCAAGCTTGAACTCGGTTCCACCATACTTCGAGTAGATAACAACATCGCCAACGGACACATTGAGTGCATTCCGCTCGCCGTTATCAAGGATACGGCCCTGACCGACTGCAATGACAGTGCCTTCTTGAGGCTTTGACTTTGCTGAATCCGGGAGGAAAATGCCACCTGCAGAACGCTCTTCCGCGTCAGATGGCTTAACGACAACCTTGTCACCAAGGGGACGTAGGGTCATATTGGTGCTCTCCTTTAACTACAATTTCACTTCAACCCAACACTGTTTGGCAGTCTTGGGGTTTGAGTGCCAATCCCAATTCTACCTATCGCCGCAGGAAAATCAAGATTATTTCTGAAGAATCATAAGGGGAATGATTAAGGGCGCGTTATGGCTTCATCGAGGTTCATCACACTCAGAATAACCACTGTCCACGCAGCCACTTCAGGCGCAGGTAAATCTGTCATCCGGCGATGTTCACCTACGACAACCAGAGACGCCGCGGCCTTCTTGTCAGCCATAAAGTGCTTGCGCTGCTTTTCCAGAAGCTCGGTAAAGCGCTTGGTTTCCAACCGGGATGCTTTCCTTGAAAGTAACCTGATAAACACACCATCGAGTCTTGCCGCATCCGTGGGAACTGAGCTGAGGATGCGCTCAGCTAGGATTCTGGATGCCTCTGTATACGTTGGGTCGTTGAGCAATACCAAAGCCTGAAGTGGTGTGTTTGTTGCCGGGCGGCGGACAATACAGAATTCACGCTCAGGTGCATCAAATGTCTGCAACGATGGTGGAGGGACTGTGCGCTTCCAGAAGGTATACATCGAGCGACGATAAAGCTTTTCGCCGTGATCCTGAACGTAATATTGCGCTGTAAAGTCACCCTTAAATGACAGCTCTTCCCACAAACCATCTGGCTGATAGGTCTTTACACTGGGGCCACCGATTTCTGTTACCAACAGACCGGATGCCGCGAGCGCCATGTCGCGAACGAACTCGGCTTGGAGACGCGGCCTGGATGCATAGGCATGCCACACATTTTCTGGGTCGCGTTGCTTCAGACTCTTAGATGGAGATGCTGAACGCTTGTATGCATCGGATGTAACCAACGTCCGAAGGATGCTCTTTGTATTCCAACCGCGTCGGACATACTCAGATGCCAACCAGTCGAGGAGCTCTGAATGTGATGGCCATTCGCCTTGGACGCCAAAGTTCTCAGATGTACGGACAATTCCCGTTCCAAACGCAATCTGCCAAAGGCGATTGACAGCAACGCGGCTGGTCAGGGGATGTTCACCAGATGTCAACCAGCGCGCGAGACCGAGGCGGGACTTTACATTTGCCAACGATGATGCCTTACCAAACGTTGGTACACCCGGTGTCACCACCGCTGTTGGCTTGTCGTATTGCCCACGGTCCAAAATGAATGTCTTACGAACATCCTTGCGCTCTTTCATCACCATTGATGTCGGAATGGATGCCGTGAGTGTCTGGCGCTGTTCGATCAGGTTTTGACGTTTGCGGAAGACATCGACAGAGCTGCCTGAGAGAGCACTTGCGACGCAGAACTGAAGATCGCTGGACGCGCCTGGCCGCAATGCTGCGGTCGTGATGTAGCTGAGTCCCAACGACTTTAGTACTGAGACATCTTCTTCTGTTGATGCACTCGGTCGAATACAGAGATCAGACACCATCCCTTGAAAGGTTGCACCGGTTCCACGATCACCAATGTGAATCGGGAGATCCGTTGAGAACGTGCCTGACAGCGTGTTGTGATCGGCTGCGATCGGCACCTTCTGACCATTCATGAACAACGTGATGCCATCTGGTTTACCGCTGCCATCATTGGTGATAACAGTGTGCACCCATTCTCGAACAGGAGCTTTAAACGTAGAGCGGAACCGGAGTGCACTCGCTGGCCAGCTGTTGATGAAGTGCAACAGCGGTGAACCACCTTCCAGAAAGAAATCCCACCCTTTGAGGTTATTACCAACATCCATTTGGGATACTGGTATACCGGCACCATTCTCCGACCAGTACCAAAACGAAATGCTGAACGGCTTAGCTAATGTCATCGTGGGAGCACCGGCGATGACAGGCGCCGTGCCAGTTCCAACACGCATCGCCGGCATCCTATTGGGGCCTTCAACGACTCTTGTCATTGAACCGGCGAGTCCATCCTTAGACTTTGTTCCAACGCTTAATGGGCGATCACCCAGGACCCAGCGGTAGTCATCGCTTACGATCGGACCCCGGTTAACATTTCCAAGTCCAGCCAGGATGCTTCCAGAGATCGACTTGCACTCACGCGTCAACCCATCGATGCGGCTTGAAAGCGCATCAAGCTGCGCCTGCTCCGCCGGCGATACCGCAGGGATAAACGGCTTGGCATTTCCGCGCATCCCATCGAGACCCTCTTCATCGATGTTGTTAAACAACGCAAAGAACTTGTAGTACTCATCCATAGCAACAGGATCGTACTTATGGTCATGGCACTGAGCGCAGCGGAGCGTCAATCCCATCGTCACCGTGGCAGTCGTATCCACACGATCTGCAACGTAGGCCGTTTGGTACTCTTCAGGAATGGCCCCACCTTCAAAGTTGATCGGATGGTTCCGGTTAAAACCCGTTGCAACGAGCTGGTCGGTCGTAGGGTTGGGCAGCAGGTCACCCGCGAGCTGCTCTGTAAGAAACCTGTCGTAAGGCATATTCACGTTGAATGCCCGGATGACCCAGTCGCGCCAGCGGAACATATCCCTATGGCTGTCAATGTGATAGCCATGTGTATCGGCATAGCGGGCCAGGTCAAGCCACATCAGTGCCATTCGCTCTCCATACGCAGGGCGAGCAAGGAGATTGTCAACAACCCGCTCGTAGGCACCAGGTTTCTTGTCAGCCAAAAACGCTTCAATATCATCAGCGCTCGGAGGCAGCCCGGTTAAATCGAGGAAAACTCTTCGTAGAAGCGTTGTCTTATCTGCCACTCCTAAAGGCTGCAAATGCTGGCTTGCTAACCCTTTGTTGATGAAGTAATCAACTGGATTCCCACTTATCTTTGGTAGCACTGGGCGAATCACAGGTGTAAATGCCCAGTGGTCCTCGTACTTTGCACCTTCATCAACCCACTGACGAATATCTTGAAGCTGGCTTGGTTTTATACGCCTCTGTGTTGTGACTGGAGGCATATGACGTGGGTCACTTGCCGGCAAGAGCATTCTTTCAATTGCCGCGGATGCGACTTGGTCGTGGGGGATGATTGCTTGGCGGCCGCTCGAGAGAACACTGGTTGCGCCAGCAAACGTATCAAGGCGTAGTCCCGCAGCACGTGTCTTGCGATCTGGCCCGTGGCACTTATAGCAATTTTCCGAGAGGATGGTTCGAATGCTTTTGGCAAATGAAACCCGTTGGGGTTTCGCTGAGTTTTCGTGAGGTTTTGCAGCGACAGGAATCGCAGCAAGGACGCCCGTAATCAACAGGGAACCCAGCGCTAAAGCTACGTGGGCAAATCGATTCACAACATGCAACATGTGCCATTCTAACGATGAATCCTCACTAGCACAAAGGTAGGGGTAAAATGCCAATCTGTGACATCTATTGCGGACATTCGTCTTCTCTCCCAGCGTAAGGCGCGGGGGACATATGCCATTCATCCCAATGCGATCAGTGATGAAGGGATGCTTACTGTAGCGGTACCTGATGACTACGAAGTCCGGGTGCTCCACTTCACCCGTCACGATTCTGCGGACCGGCCAACAGTAGTGAACACCGTCTCAGTTGAGACGCTTAGACAGCTTCAGCTGAGCCCGGATGGATCGGTCGCAATCGGCATCACCGATGATGACTTTTACATTTTCAACAATGGGCGTAAGACTCGTTTTTTGACAGATCGCCGACTTGCTTATCATTCAGTTGCGCTTGCAGGCGGTAATCGCTTTGCTTACGTTGCCAGTGACATTTTGATGCACGGCTATGCCGTTGGTTTGGGGGATACGAGTAATCGTCTTCTCTGGACAAAGGACTTGCAACAGCCTACAGAGCTGATTGCGATTTCGCCAAGTGGCAAATTCATCGCGCTCGCAGGTTCAGCCGGCGAAATTCTGATTCTCTCTGATGCACGCGATACGCTCGTAACGGTTCACTCAGGTCTGTTTCCAATCAGTATTTGCATTGATAACGATGCCACCACAGCTGTCGTGGGGCGCGATATGTTTGACAACCAGATCAAGACCAAAGTAATCGATGCTTCTGGTGAGTACAGCCTCATTGCTGAGATTGAAGGCGAGCCGTGTGGAATTGCGGTTCTCCATGGGGGCAATATCGTTGCTATCCCAACGGCTGTCGATGCAAGATCTGGCAAAATCGTGTTTGCGGGTGTTGGACAAGGAGTAGAAGACTGGGAACTCCTCATTGATGTTGGGTGTCCATCGGGAATTTCACTTTCGCCGTGTGGGGAGTACCTTGGCATTAGTACTCGGGATGGTGCCATTTACCGCTTTGAAGTAGATTCAGTTGTCAAGTCTGGTACATCCGCAGAACAGGCACGCGAGGTCTTCGTCAAAGACTTGAACAACGGTGATATTGCTGCTGCAATTTCTGCGTATTGTTCGAAGTGGGTTGGGAATCAGACAACTCAATTCGCAGAATCTGCCAAGTTGGTTGCAAGTGACTTATCCGCCGCGCTTCGCAACCTGACGCTGGAGCAACATCATGCATTCCTGCAGCAGCTGTGCGGGCAATCATCGAGGCTAATCATTCCCAGTGTGTTCACGAGTGCAATCACAGTTGCAACTACGAAGCAGCTGCGACAGGCCATCGAAACGAAAACTTCATCTCTATCGGAACAACTTGATGTTCTTGCAAGTATTCAAAAGGTAACTGGCATTCTCATTGTCGATATGGAACTTAGCGCAATGCTGGAAGCATATGTCGTGTCCATCGGCGAACTTGTTTATCAGGAGATGTCCGCTGCTATTCAGTTTGGGAATCTTGATCGCGCATCGCAGCTCGCCGTAAAGGCAAGCCAATCGGGCGTCACCAGCGGCATCGTTCATGATCTACATGCCAAGGTAAACCTTGAACGAACATTACAAGATGCAAATGTTCGTTACGATGCCAAAGACTTTTCGGGCGCACTTTTTGGATATCGCAAAGTCTTGCGCTGGATGCCTGATAACCGGGAAATACGGGCACGAATTCAGTTTGCTGAGGCAATGATAAGCGATTCCGGATTACAGGATAGGTTTTCGCGATTGGAGTAAATGTATGGGGAGCGCAGTGGACTCGTTGGCGGATTTGTTGTTTCCGCGCCAGTGTTCTCACTGCGATACCTGGGATAACGGGTGGCTTTGTCCTGCGTGTACATCACAGATTGAGTTCATTGCGTCAACATCAATGCACGATTTACGATCTTTCTCCGGAGTAAGGGCACTTACGCAGTACACAGGGATTGTAAAGGATGTGTTACATCGGACGAAGTACGAGGATCAACCTTGGAGGCTGATACGATTTACATCAGCGGTGATCGAAAACGAACCAGATGTGAAGTGGCTGGATGAAATTGATTTAGTGGTTCCAATGCCCGGTGATCCATGGCGAACGTGGAAACGTGGGTTCAATCCCGCTCGGCTAATCGCAAAAGAGATTGTGCGTACGACGAAGCGGCCACTCGCACACCCGAGATGGTTTACGCGCACCGGATCAAAGCCCCAGCAGGCGCTCTCCATGGATGAACGTAGTAAGCGGTATGAGGAAAATGTTTTCAGACTGGACAAGCGATATTTTGGACAGGCGGAGCGTGTGAAATGCTTGCTTGTGGATGATATTGCTACCACAGGCGCAACGTTACGAGCTGCCACAGCTGCACTTACGGCCTCAGGATTGAACGTTGAGGCTTTGGTTCTGAGCGTTGGACTCTAGTGTGAGACAAAAAAAGACGGCACCACGAACGCAGTGCCGCTTCCACAATCGTGGAGAGAAAAGGAGATCACACATCGGCAAGATTAGCACACCTGCTACTTGATGTCAATGTGTGCATCTGTCAAACGGTAGAATTTGAGTAAAGGTACAAACGAGCTTGAATGAACGCGGTCATCTGACTAAGGTTGAAATATTTGGTTTGCTGGTTGCCGTCGAAACAGACGAGCATATCGACTCGATCGAAGTGCGTCTGCTAGAACTTGAGGAGCTCGCAAACACGGCAGGGATTACCGTTGTAGCGACCCTTGAGCAGCGGAAGAAGCGTTTTGACCCGGCCACTCTTGTTGGTCAGGGCAAGGTTCAGGAAATCGTAGATGCTGTGTCCGTGCATAGCCCCGGAATCGTTGTTTTCGATAACGAACTGACACCAACGCAGCAACGTAACCTCGGCGAAGCGCTGAAGTGTCGCGTTATCGATAGAACTCAGCTGATTCTCGATATCTTTGCACAACGTGCGCGTACTCGGGAAGGCAAGTTGCAAGTTGAACTTGCACAAATGTCCTATCTGCTTCCACGCCTCAGCATGCTCTACACCAAGTTCGAACGCCAGCAGGGTGGTATCGGTGTCCGAGGTGGTGGTGGAGAGACCAAGCTCGAACTTGACCGCCGAAAAGTACGTGAACGTATTATTGAGCTGCAGCGTGAGCTTGAAGATGTAAAGAAGAAGCGAAGACTGCAACGAAAAGGGCGTAAGGACTTGCCGTTTCCAACGGCAACACTGGTCGGCTATACATCTGCTGGCAAATCAACCATTTTGAATTCGCTGTCTGATGCCGCGGTCCTTGCTGACAAAATGCTGTTTTCGACTCTGGATCCAACGACACGGAGGGTAAATCTGCCTGATGGTCGAGGAATCCTGCTGACCGATACGGTTGGCTTCATTCGAAATCTGCCCCATGACCTCGTGGCGGCCTTCCGAGCAACCTTGGAAGAGGTCAATGATGCCGACATGTTGCTGCACATCGTTGATGCGAGCAGCGACGAAGCCGACCGACATCGTGACACAGTGCTTGAGACATTGGAAAATCTCGGAGCGTCCAACAAACCGATCATTACGGTTTTCAACAAGCGTGATGCGGTTGAAGACTTAGATGCCCTCGACCGACTCATGGCCACCATCCCAAACTCCTGTTCCATTTCGGCTAAAACAGGGGATTGCATGGACACGCTTATGGATGCGATTGCCGATGTCCTGAAATCGTTGGTGCGTACGTTAACGGTCCTGCTACCCTACGAACGGTCGGATCTCCTCGCTAAATGCCATGCACATGGCATTGTCCATGCTCTGGAGTATGTTGAAAAGGGTGTTCAAATAACAGTCGACTTACCCGAAGCGCTGTTTGTTGAGTTATCCCCATTCGATGTCACACCAAAAGAACAACCGTTTTGGCTGGTAGAAAATGAAAAACCGGAGCTTGAAGATTAAGTCTTCTTGCTCCGGTTCGGTTCGGTAGGGTGCCGGTTAGCTTCCAGCCCCTGGAGCACCCTTAGGCTTCATTGGGCCTTCATAGTAGCTGCCACTCTTAGGTTTGGCTTCTTCCTGCTTACCACAGGCCGCCGCAAAAATACCTGCAAATGCTGCGATAAGTACAATGGCCGTCAGGCGCTTGATTGTCATATTCATAGTCAGTACCTCAAAACTACCCGGATTAGTTTGAAACTTTGTCGTCCTTTGGTGCACCTGGATTGGAACTACCTGGATTCACAGCTGTGCCATCCTTGTCAGGACGGTTTGGATCAAGCTTTTTGATGATGTTGCCCTTTGCATCCACTAACATGGTCCGAGATTTATTCATCATCGCACCTTCGTAGTAGACAACACCACTTTTGGGCTTTTGCTCTTCAGGCTTCATCAGAATGACAACCGCAATTATCCCGCCGATAACGACGATCAGAGCGGCTCCCAAGGTGATCTTTTGTCCTTTGTTGAGTGTTGCTAACATTCTGTCCCCTTAACGACAACACGGTGGTCACAATAACTCGTGACCACCGTGCATATCAACCATCTAACTAGCGGTCAGCGGTGTAGTAGGTCTTGAACCAGCAACCATCTGGACCCTGTTGGATGTAGCGCTCAGAGTTGCGAGCGATCCACTTAGCATGGCCATCGAGGAAGATGTGGGTTCCACCACCGGTGTGGCTGTTGGCAGCTTCACAACCCATGGTTGTACCGAAGCCACCGGACTGGATGATACCGGTAAAGCCATCGGTGACTTCAACGGTTTCAGCTGGGCGCTGTACAGACGCCAACGACATGATGCGGCTTTCTGTGGAGCCACCGAATGCCGAATATGGGTCAGCTTGGGTGCAGGAACCGAAGATTGCTCCGAAGCCGATACCGTAGTTCGCATGATACAGACGTGCAGGAATCCATGCATCGAGTGCGCCTGGTCCATCACAGTCAGGTTGGTTCGCAGCGACACGGAAGGTCGTCGGGTTGAACGATGGGCACTTGAACATTCCCTGCGCTTCGACACCCTGGAAGTCGAGAGCTGTGGTGTTCAGAACACGTGGAGCACCGTTCTTGATGTATGGCTGGAGGTTGATGACCCAAGAGTTTAGGTCAGCGCGCTGGGATGTACGTGCGAGTCCGGAGCGGGTGAACCATGGGATGATGGTTTCATCGTAGTCCTGAGCATACATCATGACCGCTGTGCCAATTTGCTTGGCATTGCTTACACAGGAAATGCCACGGGCCTTTTCACGCGCCTGAGCAAACACTGGGAACAAAATTGCAGCGAGAATCGCGATGATCGCGATTACAACAAGAAGCTCAATCAGTGTAAAGCCTGACTGCTTACGAGTATTTTGCATGGATATATCCTTGTGAGCCCAATCGGACCCTGTATAGAATCATTTCACCCCGATACCGCATAAGCGAATCGAGATCTAGTGTTACCGGAGCAACATTAGTTCGGAATCATTGCACATTTATAACGAAAAGTCAACCCTGTGAAATGCTTAGGTGTGCAGGAATTCTCACTAATAACTTAGCCATGCCCCAAATAAGCTTTCTGCACATCCGGATTGGACTTTAAGTCTGCGGCGTTTCCAGAAAGCGTAATCGTTCCTGTCTCCAGAACGTATGCTCGGTTCGCAACGGCTAATGCCTGATTTGCGTTTTGCTCAACCAACAGAATACTGGTGCCACTCTCGGCATTAATCGTGACAATGATGCGGAAGATCTCTTGCACCAAGATAGGGGCCAACCCAAGAGATGGCTCATCAAGCATGAGCAGCTTTGGACGGCTCATCAGTGATCTGCCAATCGCAAGCATTTGCTGCTCACCACCTGACAATGTGCCCGCACTTTGTGCCAAACGCTCCCGGAGTCGCGGGAAGTAGGTCAAAGCGCGCTCGTAGTCATCCGCAATACCTTGCTTATCGCTGCGAAGATAGGCACCTAGCTCAAGGTTTTCTTTAACCGTCATATTCGCGAAAATGCGACGACCTTCAGGGCAATGAATCAATCCGCGGCTAACAATCGATGCAATGGACAGACGGGAGATATCTTCGCCGAGGAACTCGACGCGGCCGGATTTGGCCCGAACCATGCCGGATGCCGCACGCAACAATGTGCTCTTGCCTGCACCATTCGCACCAATCAACGTAACAATCTCACCTTGATTTACAGTTACATCAACGCCGCGCAGTGCTTGAATAGCGCCATAGGAGACATCGAGATTTTCCAGATGAAGTGCGATACTCACGATGCATCCTCCGATGTCGTTCCCAGATAAGCTTCTATAACTTTTGGATTAGCCTGAATGTCTGATGGAGTCCCGGATGCGATCGGTTGTCCGTAGACAAGCACCGTGATCTGCTCACAAACCTGCATCACAACATTCATGTCGTGCTCAATCAACAATATGGTCACGCCAAACTCATCACGTAGACGACGTATGAGGTGCATCAAGTCAGCAGATTCCTGCGGATTCATTCCCGCCGCAGGTTCATCGAGGAGTAACAACTTCGGACGCGTTGCGAGTGCACGCGCAATCTCTAGCCTGCGCTGACGGCCGTAGGGGAGACTGTTTGACTGCTCCTTTGCAACATCCGAGAGGTCAAGCAGATCAAGCAGGCGCTCCGCTTCCTTTACAGTCGATTGCTCTCGTTGCTCCCACTTGGGAGTCCGAAGAAATGCGTGAAGGATTCCAGGGTCGTCGTTGACAGAGAGTGCCGTACGCACATTATCTATGACAGAGAGCTCGCCGAACAAGCGGATGTTCTGGAAGGTTCTACCAATGCCTGCACGAGAAATGCGGTATGGCTTCCACCCAGCGATACTCGTCCCGTTAAACCGGATATCTCCCTCAGTCGGAGCATACACTCCTGTGAGCAAATTGAAAACGGTTGTCTTCCCAGCTCCATTAGGGCCAATCAGCCCGCAGAGCGAACCTTCCTCAATCGCAAGGTTGACATCGTTTACAGCAGTCAGACCCCCGAAACGCTTTACAACCTTGGTGAGTTCTAGTAGTGCCATGCAACCGTCCTATAGGAGAAAATCCCCAATTCCGGGCGGAATTCTACCATGCATCAGCTACGCACCCGCCAAATCACCGGGATGAACACAGCGATATAATCCGACAACATTAAACGTGTAGGGCTGATGGCTCTAGACCGAGATTCATGAGAGCAGGTCAAATTATGAGTTTGGTTCAATGGCGTCCGTGGACGGATGCATCATTCGAGGAAGCACGCGATCAGGATAAACCCGTCCTCCTGTCAATCGTTGCAAAGTGGTGCCAATTTTGTGCACAGCTTGATAGCGATGTTTATGCCAATGATGCAATCGCGACCTACATCAATGACAACTACATTCCGGTTCGCGTCGACTCCGATGTCCGCCCGGAAATCAATGCCCGGTACACACAGGGTGGATGGCCATCAACATGTATCCTCACCGGCGAGGGAGACCTCCTGTGGGGGGGCAACGCCCTTCCTCGTGAGCACATGGCACAGCTGCTTCCACAGGTCCTCGGACAGTACCGTGGTGATAAAAATGCTCTCAATGCACACATCACACAGCTGAGACTTCAGGTTCGTCAGCAGAACACGCCTCCAGCATTTGATCCAAGCGCACCGCTGCAACCACAGCTCCCGCTGCATATCCTGATGGCATCAAAGTTCGAATTTGACTTCGCATTTGGCGGTTTCGGCCACTCTGGGCAGAAGTTCCCACATGTTGATGTCCTCGACCTGGTCGCCGATGCCCTTGTACGCTCCTACCGTGAAGGTGCTGGCGATCCAGATCTGCGCTTCATGCTGGATCGTTCACTGATGTCGCTCACGCGTGGCGAGCTCCATGATGCTGTAAATCACGGCTTCTTCCGCTATTGTCAGACTGCTGACTGGCGTAACCCAATGATCGAGAAGCTCCTCGATGACAACGCCAGCATCGCGCGTACGGCAGCACGGGTCTACCAAGCGACGGGTGACAATGCATGGCTGGAAGTTGCTACCGACACGCTGGGCTACTTGGACACTCAGCTTGCAATCGATGGTGCCGGTTACGGTACAAGCCAGTATGCCGATGCTGAGTATTATTCGCAGCCAGAAGATGAACGCCGCGAATGGAACTCCCCTGCGATTGATGAGACGTTTGTTTCAGGCGCAAATGCGCAGGCGGCACGTGCTTGGTATGCCTACTGGCAGGCAACTGGCGATGTTGCGGCGCTTGACAAAGCTGTTGCCATCATGGACCGGGTTGCCAGCCTTGTTGGTGAGGATGGATGTCCTCGCCACTCGGAAGCGGATGGTTCATCCGAAGGACTCCTTGTCGATGCATCCCGTGTGCTTGCCGCATCCGTTGATCTTTACGAGGCCGGTGTTGGTGACAAGTGGCTGATGCTCGCTGAGCTCGTTGCTGTTTGGATGCAAAACCGCCTTGGCGATCGCGCTGGCGGTGCGTTCCATGACCATCCAATCCGTGAGGATGCGCTTGGACACTTGAAATTCGGCACGAAAGATCTGCCGGACAACATGATTGCAGCCGATGCCTACCTCAGGCTCTTCCTTGCAACCGGCGAAGATGAATATCGGACAACCGGTACACAGAACATCACCGCACTGCAGGTCGCTGCACCGCAAATGGGCTTCCTCGCGGCTGGTCTCGCACTTGCTAGCATCCGTGCCCTGGCGATGCCGGTCATCGTTCATATCGTTGGATCACCTGACGACAAGCGAACCAAAGACCTAGTTGCTGCTGCGCATCGACCGGCACGCTTGGAGCGATTTGTACAGGTCCTTGACCCGAACAATGAAGCGGACCGCGAACACATCGATAATCTTGAGTACGAAGTGACGGACATCCCAACCGCATATCCAAGAATCGGTGAAAATCCGTTGGCCCCAACGATTGATCCTGAAACCTTGCGCGAAACGGTTGATCAAGCATCAATCGCGTAATGGAATAGCAAATGACTGGCGGGAGATGGTCTACACCTATGTAGCCCAAATCCCGCCAGCGTCTGTTTGTACCTATGGTGAGATTGCTGATTATCTCGGGCTGCCTGCCCGGATGGTCGGTTCCGCGATGCGTGTCTGTCCGCCAGACCTGCCATGGCACCGAGTCGTAGCCAGTGGTGGACGGATTGCCACAGCAAGGCGTTCACCAGAGCTTGCACAGCAACAGCTTCAGCTGCTAGTAGACGAAGGTGTCGCTGTTAGAAACCTTCGGGTTGTTATGCCGGAGTGAGTTGGAAATGAGTCGAGATCGAATGGTGAAGTTTACTCTCAAAAGCACTGAAGACCTTGCAAAAATGCGGGAAGCTGGCAAGGCCGTTGCTGCAGCACTCAAGGCAATGAAAGATGCGGCCCAGCCTGGGGTTAGTACCCTCGACCTCGATGTGCTCGCTGGGGAAATCCTCGCTGGCTTTGGTGCCGTTTCTGCCCTCAAGAACTACCAACCACCGTTCTCGGATATTAGGTATCTGCACAACAGCTGCATCTCCATCAATAATGAAGTTCTGCATGGTGTTCCAAAGGCAGATCGCTTTATTCGGGATGGGGATGTCGTCAAACTTGACATTGCGGCAACATTCGATGGCTGGTGTGCCGATTCCGCAATCACAACCATTGTAGGAACGCCGAAGAGCCCTAAAGCTGAGAAGCTCGTCTCCGTCACACGGGCATCGCTGTACAACGCCATTCGCAAGGCCGTTTACGGCAACACAATGGGGGATGTTTCTCACGCGATCCAGTCCCACGTAGAAAAGAATGGTTTTGGCGTTGTCCGCGATCTGGTCGGACATGGAATTGGCCAGACGCCACATGAAGAAGGCCTCGATGTTCCCTGTTACGGACGTGCGAAGCTAGGCCCAAAACTCGTCGTTGGGATGACATTCTGTATTGAACCAATGGTCACTACAGGACGCGGAACGGTGGCGCACACCGGCGATGACCCCTGGACGATTATTTCGGCTGACCGTACGCTTGGGGCTCACTTTGAGCATACGGTGGCGATTCTTGAGGATGGTCCATTCATCATCACTGCGGCAGAACGTTCAGATGAACCAGCGGCCGCAACGGCAGACTGAAATTAGATCTGATTGGACTGTAAAAGCTGCTTCAGCATCGTTCGACGCTCAGCAATGGCAGCCCTGTCAGCTGGTGTTTTACCGCCTAGAGCTAGATAGTTTGTTGACAGCCGCGTCTTGGCGAGTGATGTGTTTTCGTGGCGCATCAAAAAGTCCCAATAGAGCGTCGTGAATGGGCACGCGGTCTCGCCGCTAGATTCCTTAGGTTTGTAGAAACAACCCTTGCAATAGTCACTCATGCGGTCGATGTAAGCGCCACTGGCCGCATATGGTTTGGTCGCAGTTAAGCCGTTGTCGGCAGCCTGGCTCATCCCGATGACATTCGGAGTAACAACCCAGTCGTAGGCATCCAGAAATGCCGCCCAAAACCAGTCACGAATTTCAGTCGGATTGACGCCAAGCAGGAGCGCAAAGTTGCCTTGCACCAT
>CAIWTR010000410.1 GCA_903915615.1 uncultured Armatimonadota bacterium | reverse complement strand
CCGCGCGACCATTAATAGAATGATCAGCGCGACAGAAATCCCAGCCATAATCCGAGGGACAATCGGGGGAACCATAACGTCAGTCTACCGGAAACCACACCCAGCTCCAAAAGTGAGTAGGCCGTAAGCAGGCTGCGAAATCACCCACACGTAGTCATCACTCAGTTCATCCGCGAAACGCTACGCTAAGCTCCCTTAGCCGCAAGCCGCTCTTGCCGATGCCCGGTGCCTTCCGCGACAAAAACGAGGATGCCACCGGGCGTTTGCATGTGGAATTCGGTCATCCCGTATTCACGCTCAAAGAGCGCGCGTGTCCGGTAGGTCTCTGAAAATGCCTGCGCATGTGACCACAGTGCATCGATGTCATCGGTCTGCACATAAATCTGCATCCGTCCTTTGACATGCGAAAGCACTTCTTCATCATGGTTTTCGGCGATGTGAATTTCTGTCCCATCCCGGTGCATCACGGAATAGCCGCCCTCACCCATGAGGTCGGTAAACCCAAGGACATCACGGAAAAATGTGACTTCGGCGATGATATCTGCCACGTTTAGCATCGGGGCAACGGAGACAATTCGTGCGTTACTCATGATTCCAGCCTATCAGCCGATGGTACTTGCTGTCGGCAGCTCTAGTGGCAACACGAAGAACGAATCGGCATCCGTTTCGTAGCGCTTTAGTACCGGCGAGTACGTCTGGACAATCATTTTCTTCGCCTTAATGTTGAAGCGAAGGAGGCGTAGCCAGCCATCCCCGCCATTGGAACGGCCCTGGTAATCCTGCAGCAGCTCAATCACGGATCCACCGGCATCGTTGCGTGAGACTTGCGAGTACTCGCCGCCAGCGTGAAACTGATGCCCACCCAGCACGCAAAAAATGCGCGCTTGTTTACGAATAAATCCTTGGAAGAGGTCGTCTGCGGAGTTGCCGTAGAGACGCATCGCTGTTGTCTTGTCCCGTGACCGCGTGACATCGTTGAGGTAGTTATGCGTCGTCAGGATCACAGGCAGGCTTGGATGTTTATCCATTTGCTCAAGTGCCCAGTTAATCGTTGCGGCACGAACATCTGGCTCGATGTGTATGGACAGAAATGCCATCCCAGCGGCAGTTACTTTATGCACCGATGAACACTCATCCTCAGACAGTGCCACAAGCGTTGGGATATCGCGAAGGAGGGTGCGACCACAAAACTCGCGGTACATCGCGTAATCCGTGCTCCGATTGCCGATGATGTCGGCATCGTGGTTTCCTGCGACCACGCCGAAGGGAACCTTACCGTGAAGGCGCGTGAGGGCGGACTTTGCGACCTGCCATTCCTTTCGGGAATCCCCACCGCTCTCGACGATGTCTCCAACATGGGAGACAAAGATGATCTTTTCGCGAACCGCATTTGCAGCTATCCACGTCGTTTGAGCGTGAAACGTTTCTGGAAACTTCTGTGCGTAGTGCTGCGTGTCCGGGAGGACGGCTACGGTGAAGTCACACTGGATGCTGCCCGATGTTCCTGTACCTCGAGGCTGTTGCATGGAGAACTCCTTCTGTCATCCGACATTTGAAGGCCACCGGGAATGGCCCTTACTTTTGTCAATGCAGAATTTCGTCCAAATTTAGATAGCGTCTAAAATGCCGTGCAATTACCTAATACGTTTGCTATCAGGTGCAGTACCCAAGGGACGGCACTGCGGCGCCATGCTCGGTTGCTTTCCAGCTTCGAAATACAGAAGTTCTTCCAAACATTGAGGAAGAAATCCGTCCTAAGAACTTACTTAATGCGCCGGCCGCGGGGGGTGATGCCAGCATCCAACATCCGGATGTCAGCAATCCCACCGGGACGCCACTGTGGCGATGTGCGGCGCCATGCTCGGTTGCTTTCCAGCTTCGAAATACAGAACGTTGAGGAAGAAATAAAACCTAAAAACTTACTTGTTGCGTCGCGTCCGGGGAGCGACAGATGCGTTCAACATCCGTTGCTCGGCAATCCCACCGGGACGCCACTGTGGCGATGGGCGGCGCCATGCTTTCTGCAGACGTGCTGGCTCAGCTGGAATCGCACGATGGAGATCAAGCGGAAGCGTGAACTCGGAATCAAGGTCGGTCTCGTAGCGCTTCAGCGTCGGGGAGTACGTCTGGACATGGAGCTGATGCCCCTTCAGATCAAAGCGAAGCAGGCGCAACCAGCCATCCCCGCCGTTCGGCCGCCCTTGGAAATCGGAGAGGAGCTCGTGCACGCGACCACCGTAGTCATTGGTTGACATCAACGATGTCTCGCCGCCACGCGTCCACCAGTGTCCGCACAGCACTAGGAAAATGCGCGGCTGCTTGCGGATGAACTTTTGGAAGACATCCTCGCCAGAGTTGCCTGCGGTGCGCGAATATGGCTTGCGGTCACGCGCATCATCAACATCGGAGATATAGATGTGCGTCGTCACCATCACCGGAATATCAGGGTACTTTGCAAGCATCGCTTCCGCCCATGCAAGCGCCCCATCACGTGGATCCGGCTCCAGGTGCAGGCTTAGCATCCGCTGACCAGCAGCCTCGAACATATGGATAGCGCTGCACTCATCCGGGCTTAGCTCAAGGAGCGTCTGGACTTTCTTGTGATACGCAGCTCCAAAGTTGCGGCGATAGACGTTTAGTGGACAGGTCTTGTCGGAAAGGACATCGTAGTCATGATTTCCAGCGACCACGCCGCAGGGAACCTTGCCGTAGAGACGTGCCATGGCAGCTGCTGCAACATCCCACTCGCCGGGCGTCTGGCCGCCGTTCTGAACGATGTCACCCACGTGTGTCGCGAAAACGATACGCTCCCGGCGTGCATTCTCAGCAAGCCATTTCGTTTGGCCATGGAAAACATCCGGATATTTTTCGCTATAGTTTTGCGTATCCGAAAGAACCGCTACTGTGAAGTCAAATCGCATCCAGATTCACCTTTGGAACAGTTTCAGGGGCGTTTTGCGAATCATACACCAGAACAAGATGCATTCCTGCGTATAAGCATCACCCGATTGGTTAATACTGTTACAACTCATTAACGACTTAGGTTTTCGTAAACGGCTAGAATACGAGCTATGAGCCACCATCCAACGACAGCCACCGTTATCGACCTCTTTGCCACGCATGGCAGCTCTGAATATGGTGGTGAAAATGTGACCCAGGAAGAGCATGCGCTGCAGTGCGCGGAGCTTGCGGCGGCGGATGGTGCACCGTCAACGCTGATCGCCGCGGCGCTCCTTCATGACATCGGGCATTTGCTGCACGACCTCCCGGCGGATGCGCCTGAGCGCGGCATCGATGACCTCCACGAAGCGCTTGGTGGGCGCTGGCTTGAGTCGCGTTTTGTGCCGGCGGTGACGGAGCCAGTGCGGCTGCATGTTGCGGCAAAGCGGTATTTATGTGCGACGGAGCCGGCGTATGAGGCGGCGCTTTCGGAGCCAAGCCGGGTCTCGCTTGGGCTGCAGGGTGGTCCGTTCACCTCGGATGAAGTCGCGGCGTTTGAGATGAATCCCTTTTGGCGGGATGCTTTGCGGCTCCGTCGGTGGGATGACACAGGCAAAGTGGATGGCTTGGAGACCCGTTTGGTGGCGGACTTTGCGGATGTTTTGGATGCCTGTGTGCTAACGGATGCGGAGTAAGCGTTTCGTAGCATCCAGCTCCGATGGCTGATTCGTAAACGGATTGCCTTGCGCGGTTTAGTGTGTCGGAGGTTGGATAGGCGTGATGCCGGCGTGGACGGCCCACGGGGCCCCGGCAGCCAGCGCCGCAGCGTAACGCGGACATTCCTCTGCATGCGCTCCAACACGAATCCCTGTGCCCATTAAAAACTCATCCTGTATCGTCGCACCCGTAAACTTAAAGTGTGTCTTGAAGACCTTTTGCCAGACCTTTGGATCCGTTTCGCCAAGACCGTAGAGCCAGGCACGCGCACTGCCATGCGCCATCGCCAAATCTGCAAATGCCTGTGCGTTGTGCCGTATCGCAACAGCCTTCTGGCCGTGCCGGATGTTACGCACATCAGCAGTAATCACCGCAAGCTCCGAATCCGATAAGCCTGCGATGGTCTCGACATCAAAATTAAGCCAAACCGCATCTAGACCGGATCTCCGCTTTAAAATGATGTCCCATGACAGCCCCGCCTGCAGTACCTCGTAGCAGAGGCGGGAGAAGAGCTGATTGTCCGTGATCGGCGGGATGCCATGTTCGAGATCGTGGTGATGAATGTGGATGTCGGATGCTTTTCCGGAGCGGCACCAATCGCAGTAAAGGGTCATAGATTCAGAGGATATCGCGGCAGATTTAGCGTGGATGCAAATCAACACCAAGCTGACCGGGCACTCCCACGAATGCGAAGCTCTTCTTAGATCGTCGCAGCACTTAGTGTTGAACCGCTTGTCTGCACCTGACGGGACACCGTGTTCGCCTTTCCGGAGCGGCATCAAGGGTCGTGAAAGGGTTATTACAACAACCATATCGTGATACACACATAACGAATT
>CAIWTR010000409.1 GCA_903915615.1 uncultured Armatimonadota bacterium | reverse complement strand
TTGCTGGAGACACCCAAGCTCAGCCCGCGGGGTCGTCGTCGTAAAGCCCGTGGGGACACGGTCCATGATGTGTAGCGCGCCTTGTGGGAGACCGCCGGCACAGCTGACATCGAGCCGAATCTCAACCGACCTGCCTTCAACGCCAACGGGTGGGAGGTTACGCTTGACGGTGTATCTTGGAGTGAACTTTACCGCGACCAAGTAGGCGACGGGCTGGATCATCGCGAGCGCCACCGCCATGATGTAGAGGTAAACGATGTCGAGGAGCATCGCGACGACGAGCAAAAACGCGAATGCCAGCGTCACGACCAGCGACTTCATCCCTGCCGCCGAACGCCTCGTCTGCGAGATCAAGGCAACATCGGTTGCAGCCGCATTTTGTGTAGATGCTTCATCTCGCAAGGCTGGGGCTGACATAGCCGGATTGTACCTGTCCGATACGGCCTTACGCGCTCCCCTGAACCGGTTAACTGTCACCGGATTGCCGGGATTTTTGTGGCTGAATGACAAGTTTTGCGGTCTGCATTTGTTGGGACTGTCCCATTTTCGTAGGTGCTTTTCCCCGCCAGATGCCTGATTTTGCCCCTCCTAACAGATAGAATCGACATCGTGAACGCCATTGTCAAATCCACTCCGGCTGCCGGAGCCCTATGGACAACCCGACCAATGCCTGTTGCAGGTGTTGGAGAATTGCTCGTCCGCATCGATGCCGTTTCCCTCTGCGGAACCGATCTCCACGTCTATAACTGGGATGCATGGTCGGCCGGACGTGTGAAACCACCCATCACAATGGGCCATGAATGGGCTGGAGAAGTTCTGGAGCTCGGGCCAAACGCCACTGGATTTGCCGTAGGTGACCGCGTATCCGGGGAGTCACATAAAATTTGCGGTCATTGCCGACAGTGCAAGACCGGTGATGGCCATGTATGTACGAGTACGCAGATTTTTGGTGTGGACACTGATGGCTGCTTTGGCCAATATTTCGCTGTCCCAGCGGCAAGTGTGCTAAAAAATGATCCGCGCATCCCGAACACCATCAGCTGTCTGCAAGATCCACTTGGAAATGCTGTCCACGCCGCACTAGTTGAACCGCTTGCGGGCAAATCGGTAGCCATTCTTGGCTGCGGCCCGATCGGCTTGTTTGCGATCGCCGTCTGCCGCGCTGTTGGCGCAACAAACATCATCGCGACAGATGCATCTGCTTATCGCCTAGAACTCGCGAAAACTGTGGGTGCGGATCATGTCTTGAATGTTCGTGACACCGATGTCGACGATGCAGTTGCGACATTGACGCATGGCATGGGTGTGGATGTTGTCCTCGAAATGTCCGGAGCCCCAAAAGCCATCCAACAAAGTCTCCGCTTGGCAAAGCCCGGTGGGCGTATTTCCCTGATGGGGATTCCCGCGGGAACTGTTGACCTGAACGTCGCGGAAGACATCATTTTCAAGGGCCTGCGTATCCACGGTGTGGTCGGCCGCAGGCTGTACGACACGTGGTTTACGATGCAGGATTTGCTTGCATCCGGTCGCCTCGATGTCACTCCTATTCGAACCCACATTCTTCCGTTTGACCAATTCGATGCTGGATTTGCCCTGATGCAGGCAGGGACATGTGGCAAGGTCGTTCTCAAAGTCTCGGAGTACGCAGACTAGCCCCTAAGGATATTATGGAAACCATGTCTCAACGCCATCCCATTGCAGTATTCAGCGGAACCGGAAATCCGGCTCTTGCAGAGGCAATTGCTCAGCGTCTCGGTATTCCACTCGGTGGACTTCGGATAACGAGGTTTCCCGACACTGAGGTCTATGTAAAGTTTGAAGAGTCGGTCCGCGGCTCAGATGTCTTCCTTATCCAGCCAACCTGTGCTCCGATTGATGGCAACCTGATGGAGCTCCTTATTGCTGTGGATGCTCTCAAGCGTGCGGCCGCCTACCGCATCACCTGTGTCATTCCCTACTACGGCTATGCACGGCAAGAGAAGAAGGATCGTCCACGCGAGCCGATCACCGCCAAGCTCATCGCCGACCTGCTAACCACCGCAGGTGCACATCATATTGTTGCGATGGACCTCCATGCGGATGCAATCCAGGGCTTCTTCAATGTCCCTGTCGACCACCTCACAGCAGTCCCGGTTATCTCGGATTACCTCGCGCAGCAATCGATGGAAAATGTCTGCCTTGTGTCCCCAGATGAGGGGCGTGTAAAGACGATTCGTAAGCTGGCATCCCGTCTGAATGTTCCCCTTGCTGTCGGCTACAAGTTCCATCCAGCACACGGCGAGTCTGAGATTTCTGGCCTTGCCGGTGATGTCCGTGGCAAGCGTTGTATTGTCTACGATGACATCATTTCCACGGGCGGGTCGATCAACGAAATTGTTGACACGCTTCTCGCAAACGGTGCGACGCCGGATATCACCATCGCATGTACGCATGCAGTCTTTGCAGGCAAGGCTCCCGAGCGGCTTAGCCGCCCTGAAATCCGTGAAGTCATCACCACAGATACGATTCCGCTTCCCGATTCCCGTCGCCCTGCCCGTTGCACGGTGCTATCGACATCCCAGGTCTTCTCGGAAGCCATCCACCGGATTTGGCAGAATGCATCTGTCTCCAGTCTGTTCGACTAATACGCCATGCCAGCAGTTCTTGAAATCGAAAATCTACGTATCGGATGGACCGACTCCGCTGGCGAACACGTCATCGTGGATGGCGTCAGCATGGCGATTCAAGCAGGTGAGATTCTGGGAATCGTGGGTGAATCGGGCTCTGGCAAGACACTTTCGATGCTTGCTGTGCTCGGTCTGCTTCCAGCCCCGCTGACCGTCCTCGGAGGGTCGATACAGATCTCGGGATCTCCTGTAACGCCGGCGACGGCTCCCGGAATGCGTGGGAAGCGTGCGGCGATGGTCTTCCAAGACCCGATGACATCGCTCAATCCGGTTTTCACCGTAGGTGCGCAGATCGCTGAGGCAGTCACGCTCCATCAGGGTTTGAAGGGTCGCGCGGCGATGGATGCTGCAGTTGATGCCCTTCGCAAGGTTCAGGTGCCGGATCCAGAGCGGCGTGCAAAGCAGTATCCACATGAGCTTTCTGGCGGGATGCGGCAACGTGTGATGATTGCGATGGCGCTTGCCTGCAAGTCTGAAGTCTTGCTTGCGGATGAGCCGACGACAGCCCTTGATGTTACGGTCCAAGCTCAGATTCTGCAGCTCCTCCGTCAGCTTCAACAGGAAACGGGGATGGCGATTGCGTTTATCACCCATGACCTCGCGGTCGTCGCAGAGCTGTGTGACCGTGTGGTGGTGATGTATGGCGGGAAAGTGTTTGAAAGCACCGATGTCAACACATTGTTTGCGCAACCCGGACATCCGTATACCCAAGCATTGCTTGAGAGCTTGCCGGATAGAGCCATCCCGGGTCAGCCTTTAGTTTCCATTCCGGGTCAACCTCCGACGAGTGGTCAGCGTGGTACGGGCTGTCCGTTCAAGTCACGATGCCGGGTTGCGATCAGCGCCTGTGATGCTCCGCTTCCACTGGTACAGCTGGGCACCATCGATAAACCGCAGCTGGTTGCCTGCCACAGGGTCAGTGAGGTCGCTTGATGCTGACGATAACCGATGTCCATGTTCACTATCCGGTTGGCCGCAAGATATTGCGTGCGGTCGATGGCGTCTCTCTCGATGTCGCGGCTGGCGAAACACTTGGAATTGTTGGCGAATCAGGGTGTGGCAAATCAACGCTCGCGAAGGCTGTGCTGGGGCTGGTCAAACCCGTTCAGGGCAGTGTAACCGTAGATAGTCAGAATCCGGATGGTCTTTCGGGTACGGCGCTCCTTGGATTCCGGCGCAATGTGCAAATGGTCTTTCAGGACCCGTATGCGAGTCTTTCCCCACGTCGTACGATTCTGCAGTCGTTACTTGAACCTCTTGAGGTCCACCAGATAGGGAATGATCGTAAAGAACGTATCGCCCGTGCGGAGGCCACTCTGGATGCCGTTGGTCTCGACCGTACCAGCTTGTCGAGATACCCGCATGAGTTCAGCGGGGGGCAGCGCCAGCGCATCGGTATTGCGCGAGCAATCATCGCGGACCCGAAGCTTGTCATCCTGGATGAGCCTGTGTCGGCATTGGATATTTCGGTGCGTGCACAGGTGATAAACCTGCTTGCTGACATTCAACGTACGCGTAATGTCGGCTATATGTTTATTGGCCATGATCTGGCACTGATGCGGCATGTGACAGACCGTGTGGCGGTGATGTACCTTGGCCGGGTTGTAGAGCTAGGCACTACAGCAGAGATTTTCGACAATCCTCAGCATCCGTATACACGTAGCCTTATCCTGTCTGCGCCAAGTCCGGATCCAACGAAGCGGCGGACCACACCGGCTCTCGATGGCGATCCGCCTAGTCCACTAGATATCCCGGCAGGCTGCCGGTTCCAGACGCGCTGTGCATACAGGACTGAAAAGTGTCTCACAGATGATCCGCAGCTTATTCAACTAGGCGATGCAAGGCGTATTGCGTGTCATCACTCAAACACGCTTCCCGCATGGACATCCGTGTAGTAACCTAATCGACTATTTACGTATCACCCTACCAAACACCAACGCAGCACCCCTCATCAACGTGCCATCGTCTAACTGACGAATCGGTTCGAATCAAGCTTTCGCATGCTTTGAACAGCTACCTCTAACGCGCTGGGATGACGATTGTTTCACCCGCGTACAGCGTCCCGCCCAGGTCTGGGTTTGCTTTGATAATCTGATGCATCCTCGCACCAGTTGTCATCCCGGATTTTGGATGTCGCTTTGCAATCGACCAGACCGTATCCCCAATGCCAGCTTTCACCACCATCGGAGGAACTGGAACCGATTGGCTATGCGCCTTACTGAACATCGAACCGATTACGGCTCCCACACACAGGGCAACCATTACCCAGATCGTACGGCGGCGGCGCTCGGACTGTAGCTTACGTGCCATCCGACGGGTCTCGCGCAGCGATTCCTGTGATGCGGATGACTGTCGTGAATGCGTAGCAACAAAGCCTGGCCAGATATTACTCATGATTGGTTTCCTCAGTGCAATACTCGCATCGGAGGCGGTAACCCGGAAAGGCATGTGAACATTTGTTTGCATGCCAAAGAATAGCATGCAATTTGGACAAAAGCAAACATCTGTTTGTTTTCGTGTTTACCCCTGTGTGGATTGGTTGTAGAGACGCGATGACAGTGCTGCGATCGCAGCTTCGCCCTCGACGCCGATATCCTTCGTAAAGCCATTCACATAAAGAGCGATATGAGCCTTCATCACATCCGGGTCCAGCTCCTGAGCATGCTGCGCACACAGTTCAAGGGCTTCCTCAGGGTGCTCATCCGCCCAAGCGATGCTCCTACGAATCGTGGCATCGATGGCTTCCGTGTCCAAACCGGCCCGGTGCACGATCAACCCTAACGGTATCGGCGCACCCGTTACACGCTCCCAGTGCTCGCCAAGATCCTGAATGAGCGATAGGCCATCACGCTGATACGTGAATCGGCTCTCGTGAATTACGACGCCCCGACAGCCGGGCTCTGCACAAAGACGCGCATAAAGTGCATCAAATGGCAGGAACTCCTTTGTTACAACCTCATCACCCAGATAGACATCTAATAAAAGATTCGCCGTCGTGTGCCTCCCAGGAACAAGAACCGTCGCCTGTGCTGGTCCAGCGGTGTTCTGTAACAACAGAGGTCCACACCCGCGTCCGAGTGCGCCTCCACTCCGCAGCGGGTGCCATGCATCACCAAGAGCATTCCAGACGCCGTAAGACACCTTTATTACATCCGCATCACCACCGCCAGAAATCAGCAGGTCATTCGCCGCCTGAACATCAAGGAATTCAACATCAACCTGAGGAGCATCAATATGACCAAGCATCCACCCGGCAAACACCCAAACATCATTGGGACATGGCGAAATCACAAGTTTCATTTCCGGCTACCATTTCCAAGTGCGATCACAAGCTCAGCCGTACGGTCAACTGCCCCCGGTTCTCCCAGTGCATCCCGAACACCGCGGAGCCCTTCTTTCATCCGGAACAGCCACTCGGGATCCAACAGCAACAGTACAGTTTCCGCAGCGATTCCATCCGCCGACGCCGCATCCTGCAGCAGCTCTGGACAAATCTGCGTGCCAGCAATCAGGTTTGGCAATCCAATGTGTGCTGGTAAGCGTTTCTTCATCAGGCGATATTGCCAAAGTCCCGACTTTGGAAGCTTGTACACAATCACCATCGGGGTACCAAGAATGGCCGCTTCAAGCGTGACCGTTCCACTCACACAAACTGCGACATCCGCCATTTTAAGGACATCAAATGTTGCATCTTCGACGATTACCAATGGCAGCACATGTGTGCTTCGCGTTGACCGTTCCAGGTGCCACGGCTGGCTCGGACCCGCGCCCTTGGATGCGCCTGCAGTCACATGCACGGGTGTCAGCACTGGCTCGGAATTCCTAGGAGGAGCATCATCAGAGTGCAACGCGCGATTTTGCGCTCGCTTATGGGCATCCAAAACCGCATTCTGGACCCGCTCACGGTCAATCGTTGGAGCAAGGCCAAGCAGAAACTGCACGCCCGGAACCCGCTCGGCCATTTGATAGGCAGCATCCAGCATCACAGGCAGCAGCTCTCCGAGCTCCTGCTCCCGGCTTCCGGGCAGCAATGCCACAACGGGGCGGTTCATGTCGAGCCCCCATCGAGATGTCGCAGCGGTATCCGTCATGTCGGAAGTGACAAAATCGAGCAGCGGATGTCCAGTAAACGTAGCGTTGACGCCAAGGCGTTGCAGCTCGCTCGCATTCCAGCGAAATGGACTTGAGACAGCATCCGTGCACGCACCCAGCGAGCTCCCGGAAAGCGTCTTGCGCCAGGAACCGGGCGGCATCCAGGCAAGGATACGGGTCTCTGGTAGCTCTTTACGTACCCAAGGACATAAACCGGTGACCGGTCCAAAGCCGTAGTGAAACGCACCGGCATCGATTGCAACATAGACATCCGGACGCCGCTCGCGCAACGCCGTAAAAACCTTGCGCCTCGCTGCGAGAATTTTGGGCAGGAGGGGGATGACGCCCCCGATTCCGATGGCTCCAAACCGGCTGGTGTCGACAAGGACATCGACACCGGCAGCTTGCATAGCGGTTCCGCCCACCCCCCAGATTTGAATATCCGGGAGGCGTGCTTTTAAACGTCGGGCAAGCTCACCAGCAACCTTGTCACCACTCGCTTCGCCGGTTGTGATCGCTATTTGCATCGGTTGGCCTTAGCGGCGTGGACGGTCATCCTGCCGGCCCGATGAGCCCTTTGACACGCGCTCAACAAAGGCGAGCAGATATTCCAGCGCCTCGATCTGCGGCAGCTCACTTCGAATCTGTTCAATCGCCTGTGCACGGTTCATCGAACTACGATAGAGAAGCTTATAGGCATCACTAATCGTGTTCCGATCCTCTTGCACCAAGCCAGTGCGCCGAAGTCCAATCGCATTAATGTCGAGAATATCCGCCGGACGACCATCCGCCAGCATAAACGGTGGAACATCCTGAACAATCTTGGAATACGCACCAAGCATCGCATACTTGCCCACGTGGACAAATTGGTGGATGCCGACCATGCCGCCAATCACGACATTGTCTTCAATCGTGACATGTCCGGCAAGCCCGGCATAGCTTGAGAGCATGTTCCGGCTGCCGATTTGGCAGTTATGTCCGACATGGACGTACGCCATGAGGAGGTTGTCATCGCCAACGACGGTGTTATTGCCTTCGCCTGTAGCGCGGTGGATTGTCACGTATTCACGCAGCTGAACGCGGTCCCCCACGATTACGCCGGTGGACTCGCCTTTGAATTTATGGTCCTGTGGAGGGCCACCGAGAACAACGCCGGCCTTGAGGACACAATCCTCACCAATCGTTACATTTTGTTCGAGTACAACATGTGCAAAGAGCTCAGTGTTGTTCCCAATCGCACAGTTTGGCCCGATGACGCAGAAAGGGCCGATTTTGACACCATCACCAATCACTGCATTTTGATCGACGATTGCCGTTGGATGAATCACTGTGTTCATGCGCCAAGCTCCCGATCCTGTGTGGATAGCGCGAAAACAATTTCGGCTTCGCAGACAACTTTGCCTTCGACGGTGGCGACACACTTCACCCAGCCCATCGGACCACGCATCTTAGTAACTTCTGCGTCAACTAACAGAACATCCCCTGGTACAACCGGACGTCTGAAGCGTGCTTTGTCAATGGCAGCAAGAAGTGCGAGACGCCCTTCATACTCCGGACAAAGCAGAAGACTGATTCCTGATATCTGCGCCATCATTTCGAGCTGGAGCACTCCGGGCATAATTGGGTTTTCAGGAAAATGTCCATTGAAAAATGGTTCGTTAACCGTTACGTTTTTGATGCCTTTGATGCGGACGCCTGGTTCGACTTCGAGAATACGGTCAACCAGAAGAAACGGATAGCGGTGCGGCAATATACGCTGCACTATACGAATATCCAGAGGTTTGGTTAAATCGATGTCCATCGTGTCCTACTTTCTCATCAGCGCAGACAGTGTGCGTGCCGCGGTTACATTCAACCCGTGACTGGGGCGAACCGCCACAATCTGAGCCAACGGGAGCCCTCCACAGAGGCCTAAATCGCCTACAACATCCAGTAATTTATGCATCGCAGGCTCTTCAGCCATCCGAAGTGGCCCAGCGTAGCCTGTCTCTTCGACGACGATGCAGTTCTCCAGAGTTCCACCACGGCCAAGCCCAGCCGCAAGCAATGCATCCACTTCCCGCCGGAACCCAAATGTCCTTGCAGGTGCAACCGTATCGCGAAAACACGTCGCTCCCGGCACCCACCGCGCCGCCATCGTGCCTACAACGGCATCCGGAAACTGCACGAGCACCGTAAATGTCGGTTCGGCTGCCGGATAGATACCAATGAATGCGCCATTGGCTCCCGGGACTTCAATGGCATGTGGAATCTCGTACCACGTCGGGTTTTCATCAACGAAGCCAAGGTCAGCCAATGCATTCATCCAAAATAGACTGGCGCCATCGCCGATCGGCAACTCCGGACCTGAAAGGTTGACATCCAAGGCGGTCACACCAAGCGCCACACATGCAGCGGAAAGGTGCTCAACCGTAGACACACGGACAGAGCCGTTGCTCACAACTGTACAGCGGGTTGTCTCAGTGACGTGTTCTGGAGCAAGGGTGATGCTTCCAGACTCCGTATGGATATGTATTCCGGTTGTGGATGCAACGCTTAGGGTCACGCGTGCGGATGCTCCGGTGTGGATACCCACACCGTCAAGGGTGATGGATGTTGTCACGCGTCCGTTTGCCCGAGCTGTGCTTCAAGGGCTGCGATTCGCGCAATAAGACTGGCGACCTGCTTCTGGAGATCCGGTCCATGCATCATCGATGCATAGGCGCGCATCGTGTCACGATGCGGACGTGCCGGGCTCCCCGACACAAATGTGCCCGCAGGTACATCGCGTAGAACAGCAGATTGCGCACCGATTACCGCGTGTGCCCCGATTTTGACCTGCTCTTTTACGCCGACCTGACCGGCAATGATGACATTGTCAGCAATCTGCACACCGCCGCCGAGGGCGACCTGTGCAACGATTAGGACATCTTCACCAACCTGACAGTTATGTCCAACGTGCACCATATTGTCGAGCTTGGAGCCATTTCCAATTCGCGTGGCACCCGTTTTGGCACGGTCAATGGTCACATTTGCACCGATTTCGACATCCGAGCCGATGATCACGTGTCCAATTTGTGCCACTTTACGGTGATGACCATCGACTTGGAGGTAGCCGAAGCCATCCGCTCCAAGGACAGCACCACTGTGCACGATGGTTCTCGCACCGATCAGCGTTCCGTGAAGCACGGAGACATTTGGATGAATGACAACACCATCAGCGATTTCCACATCGGCGCCGATGTAGGCCAGTGGGAAAATTGTGACGTTGTTGCCGATACGCACATTGGATCCGATGACAACATTTGCACCGACTGCGACATTCTCGCCAACGGTTACGCCTGGTTCGAGGACAGCCGTTTCATGGATTGAGCGCTCGACCTGAACAACAGGCGCGAAGAGATCGAGCAGCTGTGTAAAAGCGAGGCGTGGGTTGTCAACAGTAATGAAGACTTTAGCACCCACTCCGATGGCTGGGCTCAGTGGAACGACATCGTGCCGATTTGGGACGAGAATCGCGCTGGCTCCGCTCGCGTGAGCATCCCGGATGAACTTATCGGACTCAGCAAAGGTGATGTCGCCGGTTTGCGCATCTTTGATTGATGCGACACCGACAATTTCAATATCAGGGTCACCGAGAACGGCGCCCTGTACAAGACTGGCTAACTCACCTGCTGTACGCATTTGCATTTCCATCACCAAATAAACCGTCGCTCCCTGATAAGAGCAGCTTTCATAAACTGCGTCTTATCGGCACGTGCCGAAGAGCGATCGAACACCGCAATCCAGCCATTCCGTCGTGCGGTGTCCTGAACATAGTCAGCCACTTCACGGCGAATCCTCTGTCGGTAGCCCGTATCTGACAAGTCAAATACACTCTTCCGCGATTGTCCTGGCGTCATTGCCGATGCCCGATGCCGAAGCACCGGTTTGGACGAACCAACATCCCCCATTGCAGTATCGGCAGTTGAGAGGATTCTCTCAACCACATCACCGACTTCCTGCTGCCTCACCGCCGACTTGACATCTACCGGTACTGCGGATTCCGCGGAATCCAACCGTTGCCGAAGGCGTGTCGCCGCGGTGTCCTGAACAGCTTTCATCGCTGAAGTCTGCCCTTCCACGACCTTAGACAACTGATCATCACGAATAGTCGCAAGTCTTTGTATTTCTTTTTGTAGAGCATCCCGGCCAATCTCTGCCCGGCTCCGCACATAGATTGGCCGTTGCCCGCGGGGGTAGGTGACCACTACCTTGAGGGTGCCATCAGCGGACTTTTCGATGTGCGCGGTGGTTCCAACGAAGCGCGCACGTTCGGATGCGGCGACATCAGCGGGGAGTTCTGGGACGGTTTGGTCTGCAAGAACTGCTGCTTCGCTGGCCATTGCAACTTGGAGAAGCCCAATAGCGCCATCGGAAATGTAATCCGGAAAGATCGCTTTCTGTGCCTTTGTAACAAAGTCAGCTTCTTCCAGAGCGAGCTGTTGGCGTTCTTCGACTTCTATCCGTGTCCGAAGCGTGTTCAGGGTGGTTTGCCGTGCGGTTTCCGTTTCCTGTCGAACGCGGCGCAGGCCAGCTACGCCGGATTGCTCAAGGACAACACGTGACTCAGTGAGGTCATTTGTGAGCGTTTTGGCACGGTTATCCCAGGCCTCAGCTGTGAACTCGGAGACAGGATCGCCCGGTGGCAACAAAGCTTGTGCCGGGAGGGTGAGATTTACCGTGCGCCGGGTGACGGGTTGTACGGTTGATAAAAGGCTGTCTAAATCAACAAACACCCGGATGCCAGTGGCATCCGGTGTCTGTTTACATGCAGCCGTGGAAAGTGCGATTAGGCACGCCGCCAGCAGCTTACTTCTGGAGGACTTTAAGGACATCTGCCGTGATATCCAACGATGCATAGATCACAAGTCCGGAGTCGAACACGAGTGCAAGGTTCTTTTCCTTGGCAACCTGCGCTACGACTTCACGTACTTTGACGGCAAGCTGCTCTTCGAGCTCAGCAGCTTTGACATCCACACGCTTTTGAAAGTCATCCCCAACTGCCTGCAGAATCGCTGCGCCATCTTGTTGTGCCTGTGCGAGCTTCTGCAATTCCTGCTTTTGCTCAGCGGTTGGCGTGACGGTCTGGTCGAGCCGCTTCGCAGCGCCCTGCTTCAAGTCTGCCTTGCCGACCAAAGCCTCGATGCGCTTTTTGTCAGCATCGGATGGCTGAAGTTTCTCATACAGCGCCGCCAATTCTTTGATTTCATTGGCATCCAGGAAGACAGCATTCGCATCCTTCATTTTTTGAAACACAGAGAGAAGCTGTTTTGAGATCTCAGCGAATTTCGCATCCAGCTCAACCTTCATCTTGGATTCCTGGGCGCAGCGTCGAAAATTCACGATACCAAACTGCTGTGCCTGGGCATGGGATGCTTGTTGTGTGCTGATGATGGTGCCGGTTGCGAGCAACAATGCGCCGAAAAGACGAGCAGTGGTTTTATAGCCTGTGAAATTCATGATTCCTAATACCAGTTCCTAGAATGTCTGTCCAATAGAGAAGTGGCTCCTGCCGGTACCCTTCTGATCAAAGCCGTAGTCGAGGCGAATCTTACCAATTCCACCAATGGTGATGCGAAGACCAAAGCCTAAGCCCCATTGTGGCTTGAATTGTGAATGCTGATCAAACCCCGGGATGTTCTCACGGTTTACATCCATAGCGTTCCATGCATCACCAACATCTGCGAAAACCACACCGCCAAGCGGGTTGTCTTTTCCAAATGGAATCCGCAGCTCATTTGAGAACAGGAATGTCCGGTTACCCCAGAAGCGGTCGTTGAAGTAGCCACGCAGGTTGTCCGGTCCACCCATAAAGAACTGTTCTGAGAAGGAAATGTTACCGGTCGCGATACCGATAAGCAGACGGGATGCCAAGACTTTCCGGGTATCGGTCAAATTCTGACGGGGCTTTTCGAGGTTTGTGTACTTACGGACATCGAATATCAGCTTCGAAAACGCACCGGTTTGCGAGCGTGTATCGATGAGAACCCGCGGGACATTGGGGGTTGCTGTTGAGCTGATGTAGTCCGGGTTGAGGCGCGGTTTCTGGAAGTTGAAGCCACTTGAACCGACTTCGATACTCGGACTAAAGAAGAAGCCCTTCGAGGGATCCTGTGGGTTGTCGACACGGTTGGATGTCAACCCAAACGTCAATGCCGAGACATCACCGTTCTGAATCAGCGCTCCTCGAAGGTTTTGAATCTGATCATTCGTCAGTGTTTCGTAGTTGACCTGGAGATTGTTCGCCTGAATCAGCTCCGTTCGGGCCGAGACAAATCCACGGGTAAAGCGGTCGGCCGTCAGCGGTCTTGAAAGCCGTGCGGATGCACCTTCACGTTGTTCGTAGTACTGATTGTTCGACAAGCCCTGCGTCAGCGAACCTGTCATGATCCGGTTGAAGCGGAAGTTGAGGCGGTTATACAAGCTGGCTGAGAGGCTGGTGTTCTGTTTGTCAAACCACGGCTCGGTAAAACCAAGCTCGTATGAGTTCTGTGCGACGCCACCGGAGATGGTCCACGCGAGGTTCAGGCCTCGGCCCTTACCCTGGAGGTTTTGTTCATCAAAGTTGAGCGTACCGAATAGCCGCTGCTGCGCCGTGTACCCAAGGGAGATTCCTGCCTGCGCTGTACGCTGCTCAGGCATCGTAAACGTGACCTTAACTTTACCAACCTCGGATCCGACTTCCGGGTTTTCGAAGCGCGGCGACAGGAAAATATTCAGTGCTAGCAGACGCGTCAGGTCATCATTGAGGACCTTGAAATTAAGCGGATCGCCTGGCTTAGACCGCAGCTCACGGCGGACAACAAAATCCTTAGTCTTACTGAGTCCGGTGATTGCAATCGATTCGATAACGGTTTCGAGCAGCGGGACGGTCAGGGTGCCAGTCTTTGGATCGAACTGGTAGCTCTCGGTGACAACGATGTTGAAGCCCTGCTCATCGTAATAGCGGCGTACCTTGGTGATGTCTTCTGCCAGCGTCTTGGTATTGAGGACATCGCCAGGCTTTGTCTGCAAAAGTGGAAGCAGCTTTGCATTTGTGATTGAGCGGTTCCCAGAAAAGACAATATTGCCGATGACCGGGTTTTCGACGATCTCAAAGACCACCTTGATTTTGCGATCAAGTGTGTCTTCGGTCCGGGCATAGACTTCGGCATAGAGGCCTTTTTCACGCAGGGCTGCGCGTGCCTTAGTGAACGCGTCATTTGAGAAAGGCTTTCCTTCAACGACGCCAGCACCGCGGATCACAAGGCGAGCGGACTCATCATTTGTGCGCACGAGTCCCGTGATGACAATATCAGCGACCGGGCGTGTATCCTGAGTGAACCCAGGTGCCGCCAGCGCGATTAATGCACTCGAAATTGCCAGCCGTCGTACCATATGCATCCTTTTACGATGTCCCTTGACATCATTTGTCCTGTTTTCCCAATCCTGCAATATACGGGTCAAGCCGTAGCTTGATTTTCAATCTAGCCCTATGCAGCCGAGTTTTGACTGCAGGTACCGTTAGCCCGCTCACCTGTGCCACTTCCTCGTAGGACATATTCTCCCACACGGAAAGCACGAAAACGTCCCTGTACTCCGGCGATAGCGAATCTACCGCATCCCGTACAAGCGTATCAAGTTCCTTATCCAAAAACAGCCGCTCCGGCAGCGCAGACCAGTCTGCAACATCCCGTGCCATTCCATCCTCATCATCCGTGCCGATCGGAGAATCCAGGCTGAACGATTCCCGTCCCCTCCTGCGATCCCGGACCTTGTACCAGTTCTTTACATTGTTATAGGCGATTTGGTACAGCCACGTAAAAACAAGCGAATCTCCCCGAAACTTCCCCCACGATCGCCATGCATTGACAAATGTCTCTTGCATGATGTCAGCGGCATCCTCAGGGTTTCCAACCATCCGCAAAATAAAGTTATAAATCCGAACTTCATGTGCCCGATATGCTGCTTCGAAGGCACGACGCTTCCGCGCCTCTGCCCCCCAGAATGGATAGCGTTCCGGGTATTGCTCCGGTGCAGCGTTCTGGTCGTCCAATGTTTCACTACCTTGGACGTTTCTCGCACCGAATGGTTTCGTGGCAATTCGCTTCCAGAACGGTATGGCCAGATGCAGAATTGTTCGGCATCAGTAGTTGACCGTTCCCCGGATGAAGAATAAGGTATCCCGTTGGGTGCTTGTTTGTGCTGCTCCGAGAAGGAAGCGGGGCTGATAGCGACCTCTGGTACGGAATGTGAACAGCTCATAGTTGACGCCGTAGCTGTACGGAAGCTGACGTCCTGCCTGACTCCGTGTAGAAAGACTTCGTGTGAGGTCGACACTAAACTTGTCAACTGGCACATCAAATCGGCGGACAACGCGGAATGTCGCTAGGCCATCCGTGCCGTATGTGACATCAAGGGCATCGAGT
>CAIWTR010000408.1 GCA_903915615.1 uncultured Armatimonadota bacterium | reverse complement strand
CTATGTTCCAGCGCGCGATGCGCACAATGCTGTGACCGCTGTGGACTACCCTGTAGATACGATTGCTGAGCTGTCCACCATCGCGGATGGCACGCACAAGCTTCAAGTTGTTGATGTCAACAGCTGGGATGGCGATGAGCTGCAGCTTGACAACGCGCGTGAGCGGATGGAGATAAGCACGGAGCTACGTCTCCGCCTCCTCGAATCGCTGGTTGAACTTGGCGTCCATATTGTCGACCCGTACCAAACCTATGTAGATGTGGGTGTAACCATCGGCTCCGGAACAACCCTCTTCCCGGGCACCCACTTGCTTGGCGCAACCGAAGTCGGTGAAAACTGCGCTATTGGGCCGTATGTTGTAGTTCGGGATAGCACCATCCACTCCGATGTCAAAGTCGGCCCGTTCGCGCACATCCGTCCAGGCAGCACACTGGAAGACAAAGCCCGCATCGGTAACTTTGTTGAACTGAAGAATACGTATGTGGGAGCAGGATCATCCGCTGGGCATCTGAGTTACCTCGGGGATGCGACGATCGGGGCAGGAACCAATATCGGCGCTGGGACGATTACCTGCAACTACGATGGCTATCGAAAGCACCGAACGACGATTGGTGCGAATGCGTTTATTGGCAGTGCATCAACATTGGTTGCACCCGTTGCAATCGGTACCGGAGCATGGACGGCCGCGGGTAGTACAATCACAGGTGCCGTTCCGAGTGATGCGCTTGGCATTGGACGGGCACGGCAATCGACCATCGAAAACTGGGCAAAGCGTCGGCGAGCAGCACTGCAGACCGACCCACAGGGAAATTCCAACGGATAAACACCGATGACATCATCCGAATTAAGACTCTTCAGCGGTACAAGCAACCCACAGCTGGCAAGTGAGATCGCCCAGCATCTCGGCGTTCCGCTTGGGAATCTGATGTCGACACGCTTCTCGGATGGCGAGATCCGCGTGCAGATTGAAGAGAGCGCCCGTGGCAATGACATCTTCATCATCCAACCCACCTGCGCGCCGGTCAATGATTCGCTGATGGAGCTGTTGATTCTGATCGATGCCTTCCGGCGTGCGAGTGCAGCGCGTATTACCTGCGTTCTCCCTTACTACGGCTATGCCCGTCAGGATAAGAAGATAAAGCCGCGCGAGCCTGTTACGGCGCGACTCGTTGCCGATTTGCTGACGGAATCCGGAGCCAGCCGCGTCGTTTGTCTTGACCTCCACGCTCAACAGATTCAGGGTTTCTTCAAACTTCCGGTAGACCACCTCTATGCAGGTCCGATTCTCGGTCGCCACTTAATGGCGGAGGGCCTCGCTGGCGCATCTGCGTGTGTTGTTTCCCCAGATGAAGGTGGCGTTCGCCGCGCGCTGAGTCTTGCGGAAATGCTTGGCGCGCGACTCGCGACGATTGCTAAGCGCCGTCCAGAGCCGAATAAAGTTGAAGTCGTTGAGATTATCGGGGATGTTCGTGGCAAGGACTGTATCCTCATCGATGACATGATTGACACCGGTGGTTCGATTTGTCATGGCGCCGAAGGCTTGATGGCACGTGGAGCAAAGAGTGTTGTCGCCTGCTGTACCCATCCGGTCTTTTCCCCAGGTGTCATCGACCGATTTGCAGCATCGGCCATCAAACGTGTGATTGTTACCAACACGATTCCAGCGACATGGCATGACCACCCGTGGGCACCGAACATCAATGTTCTTTCCGTTGCCCCTCTCCTCGGCGATGCAATCCAGCGTATCCATACAGGAGACTCTGTCAGCGCGCTGTTTGACCGCAACTGGTAGGCAAGCTCCGTGAAGGTAATTGTTGGTCTGGGAAATCCCGGGCCTAAATATAAAGCCACGCGGCACAACGCGGGCTGGATGGTTCTCGGCAACCTGGCAAAACGCAACAAAGCGAAAGCGAAATACCTCGTGAATCGTCACCGAAGTGTTATCGAAACGATGACATTCAACGATGAAGAGGTGCTGATTGTCTATCCGCTAACGTTTATGAACCTCTCCGGTATCGCGGTAAACGCCGTACGAGCGGCTTTCGATGTGGACATCAAGGATATTTTGGTTGTCTGTGATGACATCCATGTCACGCCCGGTAAAGTACGCATTCGCCCAGGTGGGGCGGCGGGCGGACAAAATGGCCTCAAGTCCATCGAGGAGCATCTCGGAACCAAAGAGTACCCCCGGATGCGCATCGGTATTGGGAAACCAACAGGTGGCATAGACCAGATTGACTGGGTTCTCGGAACCCTAAGCACCGATGAGCAAGTAATCATGGCAGCAACCGCGGACATGGCTTGCGATGCGATCGAACACTGGCTGGCTGGCGATTTGGCAGCCACGATGGCCAAGTTTAACGGACTTTCTGTCCTCCCTGAAGCAGGGGAATGAGCCCTGTTCCGATAGAATAACAGCATGTCTGAAGCACAAGTCCCGACATCCCGTCGGGTGGCCCGTGAAACAATCCTCCGCATTCTCTACACGATGGAGGTTGGTCGTCCGGTGGTGGATGAAGCGCTCCTCGAAACCATCGCGGCACATAAACTGGATGAATCAGCAGCAGACTTTGTACAGTCCGTCGTCCGCGATGTCCTTGCAAACAAGCTAGACCTCGATGCGACGATCACCCGTCATGCAAGTGGCTACAAAGCCCGCGAGCTAACCGTCGTCGACAGAAACATCATTCGTATGGCGATTACCGAAGTACGAAGTGACATTTCTGATGCATCCCAGGCCACCATTGTTGTCGAAGCGATGGAACTCGCCCGAAAGTATTCCGCTGAGGAAGCGACCAAGTTCATCCATGGTGTTCTCGGTAGTGTATTCGGCCACAAGCGCGGAGCTGAATCAACCGCAGTGTTGACAGAAAGTCGTGTGGCAGTTGGAGGACAGGACAGCAATGACTGATGTGACAATATTGGATGGTACGAAAACCGCCAAGGCCATCCGCCTCGAAGTTGCCTCCCGTGTCGCAGCACTGAAGGAGCGAACCGGTGTAACAACGGGTCTAGCAGCAGTTCTCGCTGGTGACAATCCTGCGAGTGTCACGTATGTTGCAATGAAGCGTAAGGCATGCGCTGCAGCTGGCATCCACTCTGAAGTCCACATTTTTGATAGTGCTGCCAAAACAGATGACATTCTCGCCTGCGTCACGGATCTGAATGAGAATCCAAACATCCATGGGATTCTGGTGCAACATCCCCTGCCAAAGGGTATCGATGAGCACGCAATCCTAGCGGCGGTGTCCCCAGACAAAGATGCAGATGGTATCGGGCGGGCGAGCCTTGGCGAGCTGGTCAAAGGCGATGCGCCATTTGTCGCATGTACGCCGCAGGGAATGATTACACTCCTTGACCGCTATAACATTGATATCCGCGGCAAGCATGCCGTCGTGATTGGGCGCTCGGTCATTCTTGGTAAACCGATGGCTCTGCTGCTTCTCAACCGCGATGCGACCGTGACCATTTGCCATTCGAAGACACAGAATTTGGCTGACTTTACGCGCCAAGCCGATATTTTGGTTGCCGCCGTAGGCAAACCGGAAATGATAACCGGCGACATGCTGAAACCCGGTTGTGTTGTCCTCGATGCTGGCTACAACCGTGTGGAGGGTCGTTCATCCGATGTTGGCGACTGTCACTACGAGAGCTGCGCCGCCGTCGCAAGCGCTATCACGCCCGTTCCAGGTGGTGTTGGCCCGATGACCATCGCGACACTGCTTGAAAACACGGTCAAAGCGGCTGAGCGCCTGAATCCAGCCGAATGAACCTCGCGGATGCGCTAACCGACACCGCTTCCAAGGTAGAAGCCCTGTTCGACACGCTGATTCCAGCGGATCGTGAACCTGTTGAGCTCTCGGCGGCGATGCGCCATGCGCTCCTCGCTGGCGGTAAGCGTATTCGTCCCTATCTTTGTGTAGAAGCCTACTCCCTCATCGCGCCTGTATCGGATTCCATTTACCTCGCGGCGGCAGCCATCGAAATGGTTCATACATTCAGTCTGATACATGATGATTTGCCAGCGCTGGACAATGATGACCTTCGGCGTGGTCAGCCGACCGTGCATGTGAAGTTCAGCGAGTCGACGGCGATATTGGCCGGGGATGCATTGCTGGCGATGGCATTCGATGTACTCTGTCAGCCGCACCTTGGCACCGCAGAGCAGCGGATAGATGCGGTTAGGCTGCTTGCGACTGCGTGCGGCCCAGCGGGTATGGTTGGCGGACAGATGGATGACATCGCCTACGAGGGCAAACCACTTTCCGGAGACCAGCTTAAGCATATTCACGTACGAAAGACCGGAGCACTTCTCGAAGCAAGCGTTGGTATCGGACTAACGTTTGCCGGTGCTGGACCGGATGACAAAGAGCGTCTGGCCCACTATGCTCATTGCATCGGGCTTGCTTTCCAAATCGTGGATGACATTTTGGATGTCACGGGAGACACCGCCACGCTAGGCAAACCGGCGGGCTCGGATTTGGGTCTGGATAAGGCAACTTACCCTAAGATTTTCGGCTTGGATGGCGCAAGACAAATGGCATTGTCGTTGACAGCAGATGCAAAGGCTGCCCTGCTCCCTTATGGCGACAAGGCATCTAGGCTCAATGAGCTGGCAGATTACCTTCTCACCCGGTCGCATTAGAACTTCGCCAGCCTGAACGGTTGCGAAGCGACTTTCGCTGAAGTCATATAGGTTGAATCAAGAAAAAAAACCTCCCCAGTCAGTTCCTGACTAGGGAGGTTTGCCTTTTTACCGTCAGGCTATTCGCCTTCCGGTGCCTCTGTAGCCACTGTTGGTACTTGTGGTTCAGCTTGTGATGTCGATTCTTCTACGACCTTTTTGGTTCGACGAGGAGCCGCACGACGTCGCTTTGCCGGCATTTCTTCCATGGACACATCAGCATCCACTGGTTGAAGCTCATCCGGAACAGGAGGAAGCTCACCGGTTACTTCTGTTGATTCCGGTAAAAGCTCATCCAGTGAAGGCAACGTCTTGGTTTCGACAGCAGGAGCTGAAGCATTCTCAGCCAACGCGTCTTCCATTTCCTTATCGGTGCTTTCGCCGCGACGGCGTCGGCGGCGACGTCGAGTCTGCTCACCGGTGTTCGGGTCAGTCTCGATGTCCACCGCCTTGGTCTCCATCATGTGATCAGGCATCATAGCGATAGCCTTTGCCAACAAATCCTCTTCAGGTGCTGGGTCTACCTTCGTTGGAACATCTTCCGCTTCGAACACAAACGGCTCGAATATTGGAAGGATGTCATCGCCGAATCCATCCACAATCCCGCCGACCTCGGCACCGTACTCTGCCTGGACATCAGGACCTCCGATGACAAGCAGACGGGTACCCTTCTCAGGGATCGGGAATCCACGTCCGTAACCTCGGGTCGTAATGACTTCACCGTAAACGACATCATAGAGTCCGGTGTCGACTGGTAGCACAACCTTGATGCCACCACCCGGACCTGAGTGAATCGATAGCCAGCTATCAGACACCCACATCACATCGTCATCTGCCTGATAACGATGAATCCCGGCAAGACGGCAGAGGTTTCTAAGGAGTCCTAGTGTAAGCACAGGCTCGCCGATGAACACACTTTGATGCCTTGGGTGCTTTCGAATCGCCACGGATGGATTGCGATTTGGAAACTCAGCGAGTGTCCGTGCACGGAAGTCATCCGCTGCAATCAACGGATGCCGCCGGACAGAATCGCCAAAGGTCATCCCGTTGATTCCTTCAAGCAAAGGCGTCCCGGAGTTGTTCAGGAAGATAGAGCCGGCTTTGCTGGCGTATGGCTGTAGCTTCAGGTGGACACCAACGATCTCAGAGAGCTCACTGACAGGGCCATCGATGCAGCCTGGGGCCATCAACCATACAACGGTCGTCCCATGATTGTTCAGCTTGGTTCGAATCGCCGTGCGTGTTGGTTCAGAAACCGTAAACGCATTTAGGAGAATCGCAAGCTTTACAGTGTGGGCGAACTTTTCTGATGCCAGATCGGACAACAGATAGTAGCCGACTTCAACGCCTGCGCGTGCAAAGGTATCCCGATGGCCACCAACAAGGCTGTTCAACAGGTCCTCATCGCGGACATTCATACAGGATGCTTCATCAACGAACACAGCCACCGGAGGAGTTGGGACAGGCTCTGTGCGCTTTAGGTGTCGATCAAGGTGCACATAGGCAAAGTCCACCATCGCTGCCAAGGCTTCCCAAATCTCTTCGGTATCCAGCCAGCCTTCTCCCCACAGGTCCATCCACGAAATGCCAGTGCCCTTGGTGAGTGCAGCGCCAAAGTTACGTGCATGCACGGTTTGTGTCTGGCGAATGTCATCCAAGCGAACATTGTACGCATCTGGCGACTCATCGGATGCAAGATATGTCTTTGTGTCATCCTCAGCAATCCAGAGCTTGCCATGGAGCGCAATGCTATCGACAGGACTCGGGAATGGCGCACTGCCGCCCGCTTCACGCCCGGTGTACGAGAATGGTCCCGTGAGCATATCAACATACGGACACGCAAGCACATCGGCGAGTGCGAGGTGACCACTGTGACCCCGTGGAAGTTCGAAGGTATAGCCATACGAAACGGCAACGGTCAGCTTTTCGCCAGATGTTTCCTTGACGACGCGGCCTAGGCGGTTGATGACCTGTGCTGCAATCGCGGATGAGAACTTGTGGAAGTCAACCCAGCGGCGCTCGCGTGCTCCGAAGAACTGGTTTGCACCAACTGGGAAGTTGGTCGGTGGCGGATAGCTTGGGACATCGGCGTTGTCAAACGTGACGTTCCCATCATGCCAAGCAGCACGAAGCTGAACGACATTGCCCCGGTACTCTGCACGGAGCCAGCGACGGAATGCTTTGGTATTGACTGGTGAGCGGTCGTAGCCGGCAACCCGGTCGTAGATCCATTCACCGTGCTCAAGATACACGCCAAGCACACGGCTGGCATGAGGTCCTGCAGCAATTCGCTCGATGGCAGCGCGGAGTGCATCCTCTGCATCGCCAGCCCAGAAGGCCTGCGACCCGAGTGAGACATCCCCAGTTGGGCCATCCACACCAATCGCCATGTCATCTGGGTTACGACGAACCCATCCGCTTGGTGGTGAAAAGATCAAGCGCGGAAGGATCATTGCATCTGGTGCGATGTCAGCAACGAACTGCAGCATTTCTTCGAGATGCGTATAGTTGCGCTCATCCGCACCGGTTCGCCACGGCAAGTGCGCGAGCATCGTGAAGATACGCACACCCGCCTGGTAGGCGTAACGAATCTGCCGTTGGGCGACATTGCGGTCGAAGTCGCCTTCCGTGTTCGTAAAGAACATGATTGCGGGTCGTGCTTCCCCATTTACGTGGAGCACGGGCCGGCCATTAATCATCGTGATGTTCGAAGCAGAGAAGCGTTGCAGAAGCTCCGCATTCAATGGTGCGAAAACAGGCGGCAGGGGTTCTTCTGGGATTGGAACGAGGAGAGGAATCGCTGGCGGCAAGTTCGCTGAGCGCTGACTGCGCCGCGCAGGAGCTTCATCCGTTTCGGAATCAGAAACATCAGATGAGTTGTCACCATCCAGCATCAGCTGCGGTGCTGCAACCGTACGGGTACGGCGAAGGCCGCGGCCACGGCGGCGATCTCCACGTCCATCATCATCGTCTGTTTCAGAATCGGTACCGGTGCCTTCAGCTGCATCAGAGGCTGTATTCGTGTCTGATCCGTCTGTTTCGACCGTGCGGCCTCTTCGGTTACGACCTCGTCGTGAGCGGTTAGTGCGTGCACCGCCATCAGAAGTGGCATCATCAGATACGGCTTCATCCGTCTCACCGACAGCACCCTCGGTATCCGAAGCGGCATCCGTGGTGACATCGCTTCCGCGCCCGCGTCGTCCCCGCCCGCGCCGTGTGCGCTGGTTGCGGGAACGGATGTTGTCTGTTTCATCGGATGACGAACGATTCGTGTCATCGCTTGCCGCTGCGACATCGGTGTTGGATGCAACAGGCGCTTCTACAACAGTGGTGTTTTCGATGGCACGTCGACGACCACGTGTCCGCTGAGGAGCATTCGGGTCTACCGGAGCCTCAGGGGCTCGGGTTACGACAACGACAGGTGGAACTACGACAGGTTCGACCACCACCGGAGCAGGCGCTGCATCAGCCACCGGCTTAGCGGTGCGGCGGGCACGTACAGGACGAGCTGCTGCAGCTACGTCATCCACTGGCTGTGGTGCATCAACCGCTTCTGCATCGACGGTCGCCTGCGACTCAACAGCCTTTGCGCGTGAACGCCGCGGCTTTGGTGCGGCTGCATCGGGAGCTGCTGCATCGATGGTGGATGTTTCATCACCATCAACGACGACAGTCGGTTTGCGTGTCCGACGCGGCTTAGGCGTTGCTTCCGCAGTAGGTTCCGACTGCGTTCCGTTGTCTGCGACAATGGATTCTGGGGATTCGACGGATGCGTCGGCATCCGTAGTGGTACGGCGTCTTGCCATATTCAAACTTCCTTTTGGGACCCCGAACACGTTGCGGGGATGAGAGGGAAACTGCAAAAGTGCAGCTATTGGCCACGTTGGAGGTCCCTCGGCTTGGCTGTGGATTCGCTCGACACAGTCTCCCCGGGGCAGTCCACCAGAACGACCATTGCAACAATACCACAAATGTCAGGAGCCCCGATGCCCATGACGATTCCGATTGCATCCGAGGACCCGGTATTGATACCATAGCGAGACGATTTTATATCCGGCTACATGACTGGCGTACGGGGATTACCTCGAGGAAGTGTGGCATCAAACCGGATGGGCCGTTCGCCTGGGCACGTTTTCCAACCCAGGAGATTTCACCGATGGAGCTCATCCCCGTCCGCTCTGCCTTGCTAAGTGTTTCCGATAAAGCTGGTCTGCTGCCGTTTGCCGAGCAGCTGTCCGCACTCGGTGTAAACCTGATCTCGACCGGAGGAACATCCAAAATGCTGGCGGATGCCGGCTTGGCCGTTCGCCCTATCGATGACCTCACGGGGTTTCCCGAGATGCTTGATGGCCGTGTAAAGACTCTGCACCCCTTTGTCCACGGCGGAATTCTTGCTGACCGTGACAAGCCAGAGCACATGGGAACAATCGCATCCCACGGCATCGCTCCAATCGATCTTGTCGTCGTAAACCTCTACCCTTTCGCAGCGACGATTGCCAAGGAAGGCTGCACGATTGAGGATGCAATCGAAAACATCGATATTGGTGGCCCGGCGATGGTGCGTAGCACGGCAAAAAACCATCATGGCGTTGCAATCGTTGTCAGCCCATCGGATTACGCGCGGGTCATCGATGAGCTGACAACGCTTGGTGGCATCTCGTTGACACTCCGTAAGGAACTTGCAGCCAAGGCATATGCGCACACGGCATCCTACGATGCGATGATTGCCTCTTATCTTGAGACGCAATACGCCACGGATGATGCTCCTGCGGAGCTTCCAGCAACCCTAAGGATCACTGCAACGCGCGAGCAGGTCCTCCGCTACGGCGAGAATCCACATCAAAAAGCAGCGTTTTACACCGTTCGAAACACGACCGGCGAACCGTGCATCGGGCGTGCAACCCGCCTCGATGCCAGCGGTAAAGAAGTCTCTTTCAACAACCTGTATGACCTCGATGGTGCACTGGAGCTCGTCAAGGAATTCCCTGAGGCTCCTACAGCGGCGATCATCAAGCATGCCAATCCATGTGGATGTGCTCAGGGTGTCACGCTCGCGGATGCATTTGACCGAGCACGCGCTGCTGACACTATTTCTGCCTTTGGTGGAATCCTCGCCGTCAACCGTGTGTTGGATCTTGCCACAGCCCAGCGCATCACCGGACCAAACACATTCTTCGAGTGTATTGTGGCTCCCGGCTACGATGCGGATGCACGTGAGCTCCTCCTGACGAAGAAGAAGTGGGGAGCAAACCTCCGGTTACTCGAGGTCGGTTCCCTTGATGGTGGTCCAGGAAAGACGGGCTTGGTGATCAAGCAGGTCATCGGTGGACTGCTTGTAGGAACACGCGACTATGCAGCCCTCGATCCACGTGACTTCGTGATTCCGACGCGTCGTACACCAACGAGTGATGAGCTCAAAGAGTTGATGTTTGCCTGGCGTGTTGTGAAGCATGTTAAGTCGAATGCGATTGTGATGGCGAAGGATGGAGCGTTACGCGGCGTTGGCGCGGGACAGATGAACCGTGTGCGGTCCGTGCGGCTTGCCATTGAACAGGCAGCAGAGCATGCAAGCGGATGTGTCCTCGCATCCGATGCGTTCTTCCCGTTCCCAGATGGTCCTGAAACGGCTGCGAAGGCTGGAATCACAGCGATCATTCAGCCAGGCGGATCCGTCAAAGATGATGAGGTTGTCGCAGTCTGCGATGACTACAACATCGCGATGGTCTTTACAGGAGTCCGACACTTCCGCCACTAAGAGTCCGGCTCAGTGTGCTGGTCCAGACTGTGCCTGGGCCAGCACCAGCTGCACTGCTTCCGTTGCCGTGCTCACCGGGTAAACACTAAGTTCATTTCGGACTCCTACAGGGAGCTCTTCCAAGTCCTCGATATTCCCTTCTGGAATAACTACGTGTCGAATGCCCGCGCCGTGCGCAGCAACCAGCTTCATCGCGATTCCACCTACAGGAATGATGCGACCGCGAAGACTAATCTCACCGGTCACAGCCATATCGGCCCTGACAGGAATTTGCTTGTACGCGGAGATCAGGGAGATTGCCATCGCAAGCCCAGCACTCGCACCATCTTTCTGAACGGAACCGCACGGCACGTGGACGTGCGCATCCACTGATCTAATCTGATCCCCACCAGAGGATTCAACAAGATAGGCTTTGACCCAGGTCCAAGCAGTCCGTGCCGATTCCTGCATCACAGATCCAAGCTGGCCGGTAATCTCCAGCGCTTGTTCTCCACGAATGCTTGGCAGAAGCTGACTCTCGATTTGCACGAGATCGCCACCGCCGCTCGTGGCGACCATTCCGGTAACCGAACCCACTTCAGACTCTGGCAGAGCACGGGCTCGTGTCCTTGCAGATCTCCCCAAGATACTGACCACAAGGTCCGCAGCAACAGCACCAAGTTTTGTGTTTTCTTCAACCAGACGCAGTACCAGCTGCCGCATGATGGAGTCAATCTGACGACGCAGACCTCTGACACCACCCTCATGGGTGTAATCACGGATGATGGACTGAACAGCTTCATGGGTGAAACAGATGTCGTGACCACCGAGTCCACAGCGGCGCAGTGCTCCGGGAACGAGGTGGCGCTGAGCGATGTCAAGCTTTTCATCTTCGCTGTAGGCAGCAAATTCGACGACTTCCATCCGGTCCCGAAGCGCTTCAGGAATGTCATCTAGGTTGTTCGCTGTCGCAATGAACGTCACCTGCGAAAGGTTTAGGGGCACATCGACAAAGTGGTCGTGAAACTCATGGTTCTGCTCAGGATCAAGGACTTCCAGGAGAGCGCTTGCCGGATCGCCACCACGGTCTTTACCAAGCTTGTCAATTTCATCCAAGAGAATCAGCGGATTGATGACTTTTGCTTCCCGTAGCGCTTCGGCGAAGTGACCG
>CAIWTR010000407.1 GCA_903915615.1 uncultured Armatimonadota bacterium | reverse complement strand
TGGGATGGACAGTGAGTATCCTGAGGAGAGGGCCAAGGTCACCATCGATGGCCGTGAACTCGATGTCGCCATACGGTTCAAAGGTAATGCAAGCTACCGCTCGAGTCAGGGAAGCCTAAAGCGCCCGTTCAAAATCGATGTCAATAAGTTCATCAAAACGCAAACCGTAAATGGTGAAACGACCATCAACCTTAGCAACAACGCGATGGACCCATCCGGGATCCGGGAGGCGATTGCCTACACCGTCTTCCGAAAACTTGGCGTTGTGTGCAGCCGCACGGCCTTTGCCAAGGTCACGCTCAACATCCCAGGGACAGCAGAAAACAAAGTTCTTGGTCTCTACACATCATCGGAACAGCTCGATACCGACTTTTTGAAGTCTGCCTACGGAACAGCACCAACCCTTGTCTTAAAGCCTGAAGGCGCACACACATTTCCTTACGGGGATGACTGGGCGCCCTACGAGAAAACCTATGATTCCAAAGGCAAGCCCACGGATGCAGACAAGCAGCACTTCATGGCATTCACGAAGTTTGTGCACGAGGCATCGGATAGCGAATTCGCAGCAAAACTAGGCACCTATCTGGACATCCCGCAGTTTGCCAAATTCCTGGCTGGAACCGTTGTCACGGGCAGCCTTGACACCATTCTGATGATGGGCCACAACTTTTACATCGTCCGTAACCCTAAATCCGGAAAATATGAGTTCCTCCCATGGGATCTCGACTTGGCATTTGGTGGGTTCCCGATGGCTGGAATCGATGCCACGCAGCTGTCGGTTGAGAAGCCCGTTGGCGAACGTGACATTTTGATAAAGCGGTTTCTCACCGTACCGGCTGCAAAGGCAAGCTATCTCGCCGCGTGTAAAGCAGCGGTTACGATCCTTGAAGGCATCACCCCGGATGTCGACCTGTTGACGGAACGTGTTGCCCCTGTCAAAAAGCTTGAAGACAAGATGCAAGGCCCCGGGGGTCCGGGACGTCCAGATGGTCCGGGTGGCTTCTCAGCTCCGGCTGCTGCGTCGGCAACCAAAGATGCCATTTTCGTCGTGAGTGGCAACCGTATCCTGAAATTCTCAGCCAATGGCCTGAAGCTTGAGAGTAGCGCGCAGCTACCAGCGACTGAGGGTGATGGATTTCCTGGCGGCCCCGGCGGGCCTTTCGGTGGCCCAGGTGGCCCAGGCGGTTTCGGTCGAAATATCAACCTAAACGACTTCATCAAACAACGTATTGAGCAGGTCAAGCTGCAGCTCAGTGGCAAATCAGCCGGAGTTACACCCCGTAGCATGGGGCCAGGCGGTCCCGGACGGCCTTAATTTCGGCGTGGATGTACGCATCACAGTCTCACACCGCTGCTGTGTATATCCGGCAGTGCCACTGGATTTTGGATGATGATCTCCAGTGTCTGCAAACGGGTCACTGGAATGCCAATAATCCAGTTATTCATAAAGCACAATAGTTTGAATGCGGGTACTTTTTGCGTTAGCAGCACACACAAAGATTGCGATACAAAACGTACGCGTCACACCATAGAGCAGCGTGATACAAAGCCGTTCGGGATGTCCCGCGTGGGACGTTGGATGGTGGTCCCGGGAGACCACAACAATAAATGAAATCAACAGAAGCAAGCGCTACACATGTTCGTACTGGCACCGAGCTCAAGTTCATCGTCGATGAAACCATAGTCGATGCCTTGCTGGGAAAGCTTGCGACGACGCTTGGCCCGGATACCTACGGCGGAGGGGATGGCACCTATGCGGTGGCCAGCCTCTACCTCGATACACCAATGCTCGCATCGTTTACGCGAGAGCTCCCCGGAAAATGGCGCCTGCGACGGTACGGTCTAGAAGACATCATCCACGTTGAATACAAAGCCAAACCGGCCCCAGGACAGGTTGTTAAACACCGCTCAACCGTAAAGGCCGCTGACATCAATACCCTGGCAACAAGTCCAAAACCAAAGTGGTTTGCCCGCGACATCGAAGCAAACACACTACGGCCCACTCAGCTCGTTTCGTATACCCGCCAGGCGTATATGGGAATCGTGGATGGTATTGACCTCCGTGTTACCCTCGACCACGATGTCCGTGCGGTTCCGATGCATGACTTTATCCTTCCGCAGCGCGGAGCCGAAGCAAAACCCATTGTCGATGGACGGGTCCTCGAAGTAAAGTTTGAGGATGCACCTCCCGCAGGATTTCTGGCTGAACTCGCAGAGCTTGGGCTTGAGCCGATGTCATTCTCCAAGTACAGGATGGCGATGATTTGCGCGGGTCACTAGTCGCTAACACCGCTAAAAAACACGTTGGTGCACTGGTTTCTCTGATAGCACTCGAAGCCATCGGTGCCGGAGTCTCCGTCCTAACGCCACTCCCACTTCAAGCCGCAATCGATTCCATCAGCGGAAAATCAAAAGCCCTCAGCTTCTTGCCCGCATCCTGGACAAACAGCCTCCTCACACTCGCCATCGCAAGCGTCGGCTTTGCCGTCATCCAGCAAGCGATCAATATGGCCAGCAGCATCGTC
>CAIWTR010000406.1 GCA_903915615.1 uncultured Armatimonadota bacterium | reverse complement strand
TTTGCAACATCGGTGCAGGGCGAGCTTGCGCGCGCGCTGAAGAGCAAGCGTGCAGCGCTGAGTGCGGAGCGTAGCCGCTGGGCGCTCGCGAGTGGGGTGACGGAGCTGCTCGGTGTGCATCAGAGGCTGGACAAGCTGCAGACTGACCTCCTTGCGTTGCCCTCTCTAAAACAAATTGAGCTGGATGCGATGGTTGCGGAGCGTCGTTTACGTCAGCTGGAGAGTCATATGCGTGGGGCGATTATCCGTGAGGGGATGATTGCGGGGATTGGCCCAGTGAAGGTCAATACGCTGGCGAATCATGGGATTGTCAGTGCATTTGATGTCAATGAGGCGGCGGTGACGCGGATTAGCGGCTTTGGCCCGACGACGACCGAGGCGATGATGATGTGGCGCAGCAGTGTTGAGAGTAGCTTTGTGTATCGCCATGTCAAGACTGAGTCTGATGAGCGGCAGGAGCTGAAGATAACTGCAGATTACCGAGAGAGTGCGATAAAGCTGCAAAAGGGTATCGCCCCCCTCGAGGCCCAGGCAAAACCGCTTACGCCCAAGGTCAAAGCGGCGCTGGACACGCCCAACGGCTCCATCGAGGCCTTGCACCGGGAGGTCATCCAGCTAGAGAAAAACCTTGCGGCGGTAAAGGGGTTGTGAGCTAGTCTCACGAAACTGTGGATGGGCGGTCTACTGTGTCCACAATGTGAGCACGTATCACCATTTACTGTGGCCAATGTGCCTATTACCGAAGCTCTCTTTGGTATCGTAGACACAGATTGCGACCTTTGTGCGACGAAGTGAGCCGTCTTTCGTAGCGAGTTCCAAGTGGCTGAACAGTTAGGATGAATCATCAAGATGTCTTTAAAAGTACTGGTTGTTGGCCTCGGCAATATGGGGATGAGCCATGCGCTCGCCTACACGCGGATCCCGGGATTTGATGTTGTTGGCCTCTGCGAGCGACGTATTGCGGACAGAACCCTTCCGGCTGAGCTGTCGCATTGCAAGACATTTGCGAGTTTCGAGGCTGCGCTTGCTGAGCTAAAACCCGATGTCGTTTCCATCAACACCCTCCCCGATACCCATGCCAGCTTTGCGATTCAGGCGATGGAATCGGGCGCGCACGTTTTTGTTGAAAAGCCATTGGCAAACACCATTGAAAATGCCCAAAGCGTTGTCGATACGAGTGTGCGCACAGGAAAAAAGGTCGTCGTAGGGTACATTTTGCGTCACCATCCATCGTGGGTGCGCTTTATTGAAATCGCGCGGCAGCTGGGAACCCCTCTTGTCTTGCGGATGAACCTAAATCAGCAGTCCAATAAGGATACGTGGGCTTGGCATAAGCGCTTGATGGAGACATTTATGCCGATTGTGGATTGCGGCGTGCACTATGTGGACGTGATGTGTCAGATGACACAGGCGCGGCCAACAAAGGTTTACGCGGTCGGTGCTCACCTAACCGATGAAGTTAAAGTCGCGAATTACGGCATGCTGCAGGTGTCCTTTGATGATGGGTCTGTCGGTTGGTATGAAGCTGGGTGGGGACCAATGATGAGTGAGACAGCATTCTTTGTCAAGGATGTTGTCGGGCCTAAGGGATCTGTTTCGATTGTGATGGCTGAATCAGATAGTGGTGCGAAATCGGATGACATTAATGCCCACACAAAGACCAATCAAATCCTCTGGAATCATGCGGACATGTCACGTCCAGATGAACGGATTGATATGACGGATGAACCGGACCACGATGACCTTTGCGAGCGTGAGCAGCGGTATCTTTTAGCAGCGATTCTGGACGATGTTGATCTGACCGATCACATGAATGATGCTGTGAGTAGCTTGAAAATTGTAATGGCCGCAGCTCAATCGATAGAGACTGGGCAAGTTGTGCACCTCTAAAATGCCTGAGACGCGTGTTGTGTAGAGAAATCCAACAGCTCGAGAAAAACTCCAGCTCCGTGTAGGGTCAGTCTTCCACGCCTGCCCGCGTATTCCGATGACGAAACGCTAAAAGGGCAGGCACAGAGGCCTGCCCCTACGAATGGCTTATTCGGTTGATGATGGCGGCTGGATGAATCTGCGATTGTCCGAATGCGATTCAAATTTCGAAAATGGTCCTGTAGGGGCAGGCTTCCACGCCTGCCCGCGTATTCCGATGACGAAACGCCAAAAGGGCAGGCACAGAGGCCTGCTCCCACGAATGGCTTATTCGGTTGATGATGGCGGCTGGATGAATCCGCGATTGTCCGAAGGCGATTCAAATTTCGAAAATGGTCCTGTAGCGGCAGGCCACCAAGCCTGCCCGCGTATTCCGATGACGAAACGCTAAAAGGGCAGGCACAGAGGCCTGCCCCTACGAATGACTTATTCGGTTGATGTTGGCGGCTGGATGAATCTGCGATTGTCCGAATGCGATTCAAATTTCGAAAATGGTCCTGTAGGGGCAGGCTTCTACGCCTGCCCGCATGTAGTCACGTCAGCTGTTGTTTTTCATCTCTTCCGGGTTCGCCCCACGCATCCAATGTTTGCTCACCGGGTCTATCCAACGTAATAGCCATGCCCGTAAATCCCACTTGGACTCAGTCAGTGCTGGAGCATCAGTAGATTCCGATTCTGTCACCGAAACATCTGTCGGAGTATCAGCTTCTAGTGGATGTTCGCCTGTAACGTCATCTGAATCTTCAACATCGTCCGCAGCTGCAGCCGTTGCTGAAGGAATAGGTGCAGCTCCGTAGCGCTCTTCGACCCATTCCTTGATCTCATCCATGTTCGCCTTCTCATACCAGTGCTTACCAACTTTGGATGTAAATAGGCGGTTGACCTCCGTCGTAATCTGCTCCAGCATCTTGCCAGAGACCGACTCCTCTTGTTCCTTTTCGATTATGTAAGTCTCGCGCAGCGACCGGGTCAACGCGATGTAAAGGAGATTCTCAATAGGTCCAAGCGTTGTTTCTGCACTATCAAGGTAGTTGAGATCGAGCAGGATGACAATCTGAGCTTCAATTCCACCGGCACTATGGTAAGTACAAATGCGCACTTGATCATCTGCAGCCACAGAGTCCCGAGCCGCATCATCCAGATAGTTGTATGACTTAATGTTGCAGCGGCTGAGAGCTTCGTTTAACCATTCCACGTACTCCGATTTTCGACTGGGTATAAGGAACAGGATGTCAGAAAGTGTCTCTCCACTTCGAAGGCTACTGCGTCGGTTCTTGATAAATTGTGTCAGAAGCCGAGCATAGTGGTCCGCAGAGTTCTTTCCTGACTTGGGAAACGAGAGTTTATGAAAAACGGGTCCAGTCCCGTAAGCATCTCGTAGCGTCACACTCACATTGGGATTCATGCAGCGACCAACAGCGATATCCTCAACGTTCGGCGTTATGCGCCGGTTCTTGATGCTGGATTCGCGCATCGCTTGCGCAACCACAAATGATTTTGCCGGTGACCTGTACACGTTTTGACAGATAATCGGCTGCTTTTCTCCCGGATAGCGACTTAGCCATGAGACGTTTGCCTTTTTGTTGTACAGCTCCTGACCAACTCCGACCCCAATGACGATACTTGCAGCTTCTGTAATACAGTTCTCCAGCACTGGCTCAACGTAGTCGAGCATATCTTGGGCTTCATCAACGAGGATAACGTCAAATCTATCCTGATCATCTGAATAGTTGGGAATCTCACCAGCCACCAATTCTGCCCAATCATCAAACACATTCTCATTCAGATCAATGTCAAGCCCAACATGCTGACTGAATCGATTTAGGTAGTCGAAAATCGTGCATATCGTTAGATTATCGGTGAGAGAGCGGTTGTTCATCCCGCGAACCATTCGGCTGACATCTGACCGAAGGACTCTGTTGTAGCAGAGGAAGAGCACACGCTTATCCGCTTCAGCATGCTGCCGGGCGATTGCGAGGAGTGCCCAGGTTTTGCCAGTTCCTGGGGCGCCGTGCAAGCTTATACGTCTCCCACTTCCAACTGGGAGGTGCCTCTGTGCCTGCTTGCCGTAAGTATCCTCGAAGTACTCAAGCCGCCGTCGGTCAATATTGGACAGAACGGGTGGTTTCGGATCACCAAGGACATCTATGAGCGTCTTGATGGTGGCTTCAGGAACTCGCGTTGGGGAGGCCGCTGGGGTTTTGGCACGTTTCAGCCGTATGCGCAACAACGCAGCTTCGAATGTAGCGCCACTTGTGAGACACTCATCGCGAAAGATCATCTCATCTGCCATAGCAGTGGCACGGTTATTCCCATGAAACTTTGCCAGCCACTCGCCTCGATCGATCGATGACCATAAAACGGTTGGTGTGATGAATAGCCCATGAACGCGGTAGTCCCTGAGTAGCTCCTTGATCTGCACAACGCAGTCTTCAGCCTGTTTCATTGGACTCTGTCCCCGACCATTTAACTTTACTTCCCATTCGTAGTAGCCGAATGAAGTAATCTTATCGATGGTATGGCTCTTTATTTCTGCGACGAAGGGCCCATATTCACTGTGCACCATGAAGAGATCAGTTTCTCGCAGAGTACCAAAGTGTACGGATGGCCAGAGGTGCAAGGCATGTATGTCAAGCTGCTCAATTTGATCAAAGACTTCCCGCTCACTCTCATCGGAATAGGTCCACGCAGTGTATGTACGACTCGAAGCACTCATTCAATGTCCTCCGTGCAAAACCATGGCTAATTTCATTGATAACTCATGGTGATTCCTGCTGATAGCGCGGTGATATTCCAGAAATGTGATTGCCAAAATCTCTGTAGGGGCAGGCTTCCGTGGCTGCCCGCGGCAACGACTTCCACGGCGGTGCTATCGTAAGCCCAAAGGTGGATGTCGGCGGTGGATGCCAGCTTGAGGTGGATGGCCTTGGCTGTCGCAAGCTGCCGATTGCGTGCGGCATCCGTAGAGTGCGAGCGGTCAATCAGCACATGGACGGTTGGCTTTGGTGATGTCTTCGTACCGGATGCGTGTCCGGCATTCCCACACCCGGTTAGGAGGTTTGCTGCCAATGCAGAGCCGATGGCAATGCCGAGGGTCGTGGTTGTTATGGAGGGAGTGTTTCTCATCGCGCTTGGTTCCTTCGGCCACGGTCCGGTTAGTTCCGGATGTTTGTAGCGTTCTGCAAGTTAGTCGCGGGAGATGAGGGGTTTGTGACAGAAAAATCAATGCGAAGGGAAAAATACGTTAAACCTGATTACTCTGGGGCGATGTCAGAGGACGGAAAGTGTTCAGGCTACATTTCTGAATGTCCGACGACGGAAATTTGGATTCTAGGATCTAAGAAAGGAGTAAATCCTACTTCACAAACACATTCTCCATATGCCACGCCAGATGCTCTCGGTTTGGACGGTGCGATGGAATCTCAGGCAGCTTTCTAACTGCCTGACCATCATGCGCATAGTAGTTGACGCCATTCAGATATTGTTCGCGGATTGCGGGGCTTACCCGCAGCCTGTAATCCTGATCGATACCTACTAGGCCTTGGTCATACAGGATGTGAACATCGGCTCGGAGCAGAACCCCATTGGTAACGGCATTGTTACGGAATGTACTCACCGGTTTGATGTGGGCTGCCTGCAATACCGGAAGGGTGTGTTCACCGGTAAAGACACAAGTGTTTTCGTAGTTCTTGAGTATCTGCAACCGGAAACCGGACTGCCCCAGCCTGCCGCGTGTCAGGTACGCATTTCCAAATTGAGCAGGAACGACATCAGAGTCTGGCTCAGTGATGTCGATCGGATCACGCACCATGTCAGCCAGTGGCCTGTTCACCCGGATCCAGTGCCACATGACTTCATTGAAACCTTGGTCGGAGCCGTAAGTCTTCCCACTTACGATATTTGGCTTCCAATCGGATGGAGCATCCAAAGCAAGCTGCTCAGGAAGGAAGACGCAATCCGACAAGGCAATACAACCGATTTCAGGATCTGCTTGGGCGGAAACAGCACCGATGTTGTTGCGGTCAGCCATGTGTGACAACCGACTTCGTAGTGCTGCAACATCGGGAGTTCCATTCCCTTTGCCGAACACATACCAAGCCATCGACACGGGAAGCCGATGGTAACCGGCAAAGAAGCCGAATCCTATAAGTTTGTTGACCGGGCTTTTCAACTTGAATACAAACGGCTGACCATAATCCAACACCTTGAACGAGCCACCACCAGGCCTCCAGAAGTTGACTTCAGTCGATCCAGCATTTAGGTGGAATCGGTACCAGTCGTTGTCAGTAACTCCGATGTAGATAGGGGTGTTCATGGTAATAAAAAAGAATGGCTAAATATACATTACGATGGGAATTCGGTGCTCAACACTATAGTTGAGTCGATCGATTTACAGATAGGTATCGAATCTTTGATCAGCCTCAACTTACTAACCAGTTCCATGTCTCACAATCTAACTATAAATCCGCGTCACTAAGCGAGACTGTCAGTTACACCCCACATTACCGTACGATATCCACAATGCCCTTACTCTACTACTGGACCGCCAAGAACCGTGAGTGGGACCTGAATTATGGGGCATCGTTCCACCTAAATCAGAAGAATGCGCTGCTCCACGGCATCGAGCCGGGAGAGAGTTTGTGGGCATTCACCCGGCGTGCGGATGGCACATACACGATGGCGGCTGAACTCCTGATTCGCGCGCGGACGCGTAATCCGGAGACATATCGCTACGGTACCTATCGGGTTTGGGGAGATCTAGAGCGGAGCCGCTACTTTAACATCGACCATCTACCAAATGCTGAGCCGATAATACGTGCGCTATCGTGCACATCAAATGCAGCCATCCTCGGTCAATCGTTCCAAGGTAACGCCGCGGTGAAGCAAATTACAGCCACCGATGATGCCCTGTTACGCTCCTTCTGTCGCGACTTTCCATCCGATGCCCGGGCAAAGCTACTCCCGGAGGATGAGCTGGAAGCCGCACTGATGACAGATAACCCCGACCGTGTCCGCGAGCTGATCCGGATTACTTACGCGGATGAATCACATCAAAATCGGATGCAACGTCTCCAGGAAACCATCGCGACTCGGTCCCGTCAGCACGTTCTGGAACTAAGGGACATCTACGATGGATGTTGCCAGCTGTGCGCGTGGTCACCTCGTGAGACATACGGGAGCGATATCTGCGAGGCGCATCATATCCACTGGATCTCGCGTGGCGGCACGGATGCCCTTTCAAACCTCGTGCTTGTGTGTCCAAATCACCATCGGGCGATCCATCGCTTCGATGCCCCTTTCGACTGGGCAGACAATGCCTTCCAGCTTGGAGGAACGCGGGAGGCCTTGATGCTGCAAAAGCATCCCCTGATGCCAGTTGAGCGCTAAGTTTCGTATCGCGTGCCCCCCTCCCCAGCACGCTTACCGGTTTCCATGCGGTACGCATCCAGACCGGATGTCACACTGATATAGTCGGCACGGAGGCGTCCGGACTTACTGGATGCTCTCCAGAAGAGGTTTGGTTGAAAATTCTCTTGGCTCTCGCCGCGGTCGCCGCGGTCATCGCCCCGACCTTCGCACAAGGCACCGGCAGCAGCTACAGCTCATCGTTTGTCAGCGGCTACACAAAGAAGGATGGTTCCTATACCCAGGGACATTTCCGCTCTACGAAGGACAGCTCGTTTAGCAACAACTGGACGACAAAGGGCAACATCAACCCGTTCACCGGCTCCGCCGGCACACGCATCAGCCCACCAAGCCTCTATGGCTCATCCCGCTCCAGCAGCTTCGGCGGCGGCAGCCTTTACGGTTCATCCCGTAGCCGCGGCTCCCGCTACTAAGCGGTAACACACGCCCCCTTGGATGTTCACAACGTCGTGGATGTCCGGGGGGCTTTGTGTCCTTTAAGATGCTTCATCAGGAGCAATCTCACTTGTCACACGCACATAAATGCTGTTCTCACGAGTCATCAGCTTCTCGGTGATGAGGAGGCGGCGGAGCGTCGCGACATCCGGGTGGAGAGGTTTTAGCAACGCATTGACATCGAGTTCATGGTAACCGCGGCCGGTTTTGAAGCGCTGGACGATGTAATCGAGGACCACACGCTGCTTCTTGAGCTTTGCCGGGATGGTGACGAGTTGGCCATTGTTGATGAACGCGGCGAGGACCTTTTCGGCATAACCGGCATCATAGATGAGCTCTTCCTCCCGAG
>CAIWTR010000405.1 GCA_903915615.1 uncultured Armatimonadota bacterium | reverse complement strand
GCAAACTGCTTTTGCACAGCCGGCATCCGGGCTAGTAACCGCTCCCAGCCGCCATCTTCCAACAGGGACACTTCATCGGAGAGCCAGCGCTCAACCGACACACCCGCACTCACACGGTGGTCATCAAAGCGAAGCATCCACATCCACCCACCCGGGAAAACATGGTGCAACGCCGACCAATCCACAGGGTAGGGGGCGCTCTCTGGCGCACCAAGCTCTGGGACATCCGCTGCCAACGCAACGCCATCAAAGTGGGAATACAGCGCGACGGTATCAGGATAGTCGGTGAACGGAATTGCCTTTGCACCGACATAATCTGCAAGCGCCGCTGTCCGTCCGCCGGCATCTACGAGAAATCCGGCATTAATGGTCGCTTCATCGCCATTTTCATATCGGATAACGACGCGCCAGCGCCCATTTTCACAAGGGGTGGCATCAATGACCGATGTCCGCTCAGCGTAGTGAACACCAAGTCCAATCGCTTGTTCACAAAGCCAGGAATCGACATCAGAGCGAAGCCAATGTGTATCCGCGCAGCTGTTCCCCGGGCTTGCCGCGACGGCGAGCGGCCCTCGAACACCCGCTACGCTTCCATCCGCAGGGTGACCATAATACGTAAAGCCACGCTTTAGACCGACCCCGACATTAGGAATATTGGCCTTCCAAGCCCCCCATGTCGCAAGGTGGTTCAAATGCGGCAGGTCGTACGCTTCCGCAAACTGCTCAAGCAGCAGGTTGGTCAGCGGGGATGTGCTTTCGCCCATCGTGAAGCGTGGATGCGAACCACGCTCGACGAGGGCCACTTGCTTTCCGGATTTCGCCAGAATTTGCGCGAGGAGCGAACCACCAAAGCCCGCCCCAATAATCAGGACATCCACCTGCGCTGGAATCATCACCGCCACCTATCCCGGAAGGAGAATCCGGCTGCAGTGCTCACATGTTGCCAAAACCAAGCCATCGGTGACAGCATTCACGGTTGTCCCGTTTACCATCACTCCGCAGGCTGTACAGGTCCTGTCCCATGTCATATGTGCAGCGCCCGCTCCGCCCTTGCGCTCGCGAATCAGCTCGTACTTTTTGATCAGCGCCTTATCACCGATGGCTGTGACCAGCGGCTTACGCTTTGGCTCAAGCGCCTTGATTTCAGCCAACAACTCAGCTTCACGCTTGGTGTTCGTGTCCTTCAATGTACGGTAAGCACGCGCAATCTTAGCGACACCGATTTCCGCCGACTTTGCAGCCTTTTCGGCCGCTGCTGTGGCTTCCATATGGACGAGCAGCTCTTCCTCAAGGGTTGCCTTCTGGCGTCCAAGAGCATCGATGCCAGCCTGGAGATCTTCGAGCTCACGCGGGCTGGTGACTTTGCCCGAGTACAGCTTGTCCGATGTTGACTTTATCTTTTCTTCTACGCTTGCGAGGGCAAGCTCGGCATCCTTTTGTGCTGCGGCAAGGACATTGGCCTCCGCACGGAGCTTGTCTGCTTGTGGCTTGCTAACGCGATAGCTGGATGCGAGGGTGGTACCCGGATCCAACGCCGCTATTTGTTGTCTACGACGGTCGATCTGGACATCTATTTCCAGTAACGCCCCCAATCCACGTTGTGCTTCCCTGAGGCTCATCACTGACTCCTGTATCTATCTTTTACGCCGAGAAGAGACCCGCTTTATCATGTACGGCACCATTTGGATGTACATATTCATGCGGGCGATGGTTCCTCTGATGATGCCGAGCTTTAGTTCCTTAGTAGGGTGGCTGACATCCCGAAGAATTACGGTTGAACATGGCACGCCCGTGGCGAGCACATGATTAGTGATAGCAAGCTCGACGCCGTAGCGCGCGTTTGCCACATTGGGGACATCAAGAAAGAGACTGCGCAGAATGCAGCGCTGTCCACTAATATTGGGCACAAGAATCTGTGCAAGCGTAGTCCAGAACTGGCCGCCGCGGAACACGCCAAGCGTCATATCCGCCTCGCCAGCGATGACACCCGCGGTCATATTCTGCACCATTTCAACGCTTAGACCGACAAGGTCGGCATCCAGAAAGAGCACAACCTCGCCATCCGTCTCACTCGCTCCGCGGTGCATTGCCGCGCCTTTTCCTGCGTTGGCTGGCATATCGAAGACGCGCACCTGCTTTGGAGCCGTCTTTGCGAACTGCCGTGCGACGTTTGCTGTGTCATCCGATGATGCATCATTGACAACGATAATCTCGCTGACATTCCCTGCCTGTACCAAAATATTGAGCACGCCCAGAATTCGGGTGCTCTCGTTATAGGCCGGGATGACTGCCGTACACCTCACTTAGGCGCCTTCCACGTGCCATTTTCATAGGATTCGGCTCGCTTTTCGGCTGCTTCGATGCGCTTTCGTGTCAGAGGGTGGGTGCTCAGGAATGCAAGTTTTTCGTTAGACTTCGCTGCTGAATCCTGCATTTTTGTAAACATTGACGCCATACCGCGTACGTTATATCCTGCCGCGACAAGATACTTGAAACCGTACTCATCGGATTGGGACTCATCCCCACGACTAAACTCCCTGTCTTTGAGGCTTAGCGTAAGGCCGACAACAGAGCGGACATCGGCGTTTGAGCGGCCAAACAGTATTCCCGCGACGCCTTGCTTGACGGCGGCATCCGAAAGCTGCTGTGCCGAATGGCGCTTGACAATATGGCTCACTTCGTGGGCCAGGACGCTAGCAAGCTCATCATCCGTCGTCGCCAGCTGCATCATACCGGTGTTGACATACATCGGCCCACCGGGAACAGCGAATGCATTGATCTCATTGTCCTTGATGAGCGTAACGGTGTAGGGAACATCCCAGTCCTTGCGTGCAGCATCGATGATCGGGAGTGCCACACGCTGGAGGCGCATCAGCATAGGACCCGAGCGCACCACCAGCGCACCATCTTTGCTCTTGTTGAACTCAGTCACAAACTGTGTCCCCATTCGGATTTCATCCGTGCGGGAGTAAATGTTTCGCACTCGGCGGCATCCAGTGGATGTAAGCAAAACTACGGCGAACAAACTTGCGACAACTACTTTCGAATGTTGCATCACTTTGATGTTCCCTTCGATGCAGGGGGAGCGGTTGCACCACCACCCCGAATTTGATTTTCAATACCTGCCAGCTGCTTGCGAATGGCCATAACAGCATTCGGGTCAACCGCCGGCATCCGGCTGATACGTGCCAATGCATCCAGCGCCTTTGTGGATTCATCCTGCGCGATTCCCATATTCCCCTTGGTAACAGCAATCCGTGCACGCTCAACATGCGCCGTTGCGGTATCGAGTTGAATTTGCCAGTCGGCGACGCCGATGCGCGGAAGCTCGGGCTTGCGTATGGACGGGATGCGAATGGCGGGAATGATCGTGGATGAACGGATCCCAAGCTGCTGTTCAAGATGAACAACCCGCTGTAGGAGCTGCCACGTCATAAAAGCGTGAACGCCAGTGATTACGATTACAATGCCAAGCAGCACGGAGCCGCCGGCTCCTCCACCAGAGCGCCGCTTCATGGGTTTATCTTATCCGAAACGGCATCCGGGCGGGCATGCGCAGACTTCCCCGCGTGGAGGTTGTGCATCCTGTCCTTGAGCTTGAGCTCAAGGGCAAAGCGCTGCCGTTCAAGAGCGCAAATGGCTGTTCCATATGGACCTCGGGTAAGCATCAGACGCATGTTCAAGCGGTCGATGGCTCCCCAGCGGTACTTGTAAGGCTCATTTCCACGCAAAAAGTCAAATGTATGTGACTTGTCAGCACTCACCGCATGGAGTATCGCCGCCCGCGTCGCAAGCATCCCGGGCGACCACTTATGATATTCCTGATCAAAGCCGCCGAGGTAGTAAATCGTGGTCCCACCGGATGTCATGCAATAAATCGCCGCGATGACCTTGTCATCCACGGAAAGCGTATGCAGCCTTAGAAGCCCGGCATTCAGGAGTCGCTGCGAGACATCCGTGAACCACTCTTTGTGCGCATTTCCTGCAAACAGCCCGGGCATCCAGCGGCGGCGCCAGCGGTCTTGGTGTAAGCGAATACAGGCATCGATGTCGCCCGCAAGGCTATCCTGATCTGCGATGCGATAGGTCACTTCCGATGCTTGTTTACGCAGCGCCCGGTCGGCGTAGTTCAGGTTTTGTCGAAGGCGTTTTGGAATCGCCAGCTGCTGCTCTTCGACCGTGGGTGCGAGTGCGAGAACGGGACACGCCTCGCCATCCTCCATCGCGCCGCGGAACGCTCTGCCAAGCGGACCGTGTGGATGGCACTGGCGAAAGAGCACTGCCGGAGCCTGTTCAGAAATGGCATCGATCAAATGGTCAATCGTCGTTGGAGGCGCATCCGGTGAAACCGCAATATCGAGGTAATCGCTGACACCATCCCCGATGGGAACCAGAACCCCGGGGCCCGTTCGCTTGAACGCAGCCGCCGCTATCGGAAGATCATCACTGTCGCGGAGGATGAGGCCAATAAACATCCCGCGAGGAACACGGTCGATGTTAGCGCCAACCCATGCCCAGCGGTGCATCGCCGTCGCACCCGGAGTATCGGATGCCCACGTATCCCACAGAGCTTCCATGGCGTCTGTAAACGCTGCGGCACTGCTAACAAGGTGGGCACGATAGGTCAAAACTACGCCGACTCCGGAAGAAACGTCATCAGCTGCACGCCGGTTGGTGATGTGTACGAACCACGCACTTGGAGGAGGTGAATATCGCTGTTACGTGCTTTCCAGCCGTAGAGCAGCTGTGTCACGGTTGTTGCTGCAGGTGATACTAAAACCAG
>CAIWTR010000404.1 GCA_903915615.1 uncultured Armatimonadota bacterium | reverse complement strand
GGTGTCCGCAGCGCCGATTGCGATGTTGACCGGAATCCAGGCTCCCGCGTGAAGATGCTGCCACGGGGCTTCCGGAGTCGGACTCCAGATGCGGATACCCGTCACTTTGAGAGCCACTTTATTGTCGTTACGGACATGCACAACGATGCGGTCGGGGTGGATGGCGCCATCTGGGCCACGATAGGTCACAGTGGTGATCGCTGCCTTTGGCTGGTCAATCCGGATGGTGGCTTTTTCGATACCATCGCCATCCACCGTAAATGCATTTCCGGGTCCCCATGCGGCTGATTTGCCATTGAAGGACCAGACGGACAGCGTCTCAGCCGTGCCTTCGATAGCGGTTGCGGTGTCATGCCAAGCCCAGTCGCCACTCTTGAGCAGCTCCGCCGGGGTCTTTCCATTGAACATCCCGGGGACGCCACCGCCCTTAACAAACAGCCGAACGAGGGCGGCGGGCCCGGAGCCACGCTGCTGGGCGTAGCGCATTTCGGGCGCGGTGGTGTGTGGAACGATGGAAACACCGATGATTTTGGATTGTGACGTATCCATGAATCCCCCCGGTCTCGATAGATTACTGTGTGCGTTCTCCCAAGAGACCCAGAACTCCTGCGCAAGATAGTTTGAATATACGAAGGGATTAGCCTTATACACTCATCGAAGAGTTCAGATCTATAAGACATCCATCACACTCGCATGAAACATAACGAGTTTGTTTTTGATTAGCATAGCGGAATATGCAGGTGCGGTTATCTGGTACGGTTGCAGAGTTGCCAGATGAGTTAGGACCCCTTGGCGGACATCATTCGGTTTGATTCGCTCAATATAAGTAAGAAACTCATCCAAAGTCACTGCCTTGACATGAACATCGGTCATCAGAGGTGCTGGAAAGTCCTTGATGTTTGCAGTGTCGATAAACTCGGCAGCTGCGTGGACGGCTGCCTATAGCACATGTTGGTCATCCAAATCAGGTAGTTCTGGTATGAGATTGATTGTCGGCTTCCTGAGAATCTGCCAATCCCAACCATGCTTGCGCAAAAGCAATTTCGTCCTGTTTACACGTTGTTCAGACAAATCCGGGCGATTTGCCAATAGGTTACGTGTCCATTCAGTCTCGATTTCGACTGTCCACTTCGGCTGAAACACTCTCAATGCAACCAAATTCCACAGCAAGTCACGTTGAAACGCTGAGTAAAAAATGTTCGCATCAATTACTGCTCGGAGCACTTGAATCTGGCCTAGTAGAGGTTATCTGCCACGTTCTGTCGCGCTTCCTCAGCAATGGCTGCCACCCCAGCTTGCCGGGTTTGTTCCAGATATTCAATGACGCTCGCTGCCGAGACCCGGCGATGCTTACCAACACGAACACAGGCTAGGTCGCCGCGATCAACCAGTCTGATTACAAACGGTCGAGAAACTTGCATTAAGTCGGCGACTTGCTGAGTCGTGAGCAGGTCACTATGCGCTACAAGAGTCACTGTACTCCCACCAGCCCAGGTATCAAGGATACTCACAACAAGCTTCGCGATGTCATTTGGCACCGAAACAACACTATTGTCGCTGGTTATACACAGGGTTCCAGAGCGTAATGCAGCCCCAATCGTGGCCGCAACATCAACATCCGCGGTTCTCTCCAATGTCATTAGTTTCATAACCTCAGCATCCATCACAATCGAATTATTCGCAACAAACGAAATAATCGAATTATGCTGTATCCAGTTCTAACTGATTGAACCCAAAGTCACGGAAATGCACCATACTCAATTTTGTCACCCAAACCAAGCCCTTCCCCTCACGCCCTCAAACCCGCTAGAATGCGCCATGGTAGCGAAACTGCAGACACAAAGTAGTGCTCTTCCCGTCAAAGTCCACGGCCGCTGGGGCATCGGGTGGACGCCCGCCGCGGGGCTGTCTCTCACCCTGGATGGCATCTCTATCGCCGTAAAGTCATCGCTTTATGTCGTCAAAGCCGGCTGGACGGGGCAGCTGTTCGGGATGCCAAGCGCCAAATGGAACACCACCGGCTGGGTCGCAATTCCCGGAGGCTTTGCCGCAGAGGTTGTCGCCACAAACCCGGATGTCAGCGTCACCTACCGCTTTAGCATCACGGACCCGGATGGCATCCAGGTCGATATGACCGCAAATCTCATCCGTGATATCCCCGCCGAGATCGAGTATGCCTGCGCTTATATCGCCAGCCCCGCGCTGATTGGCAACTCCGGCTACGCGGATGGTGCCCCGTTTCGCATCCCATCCCGCCTCCCGAAACCAGGGCGGAGTCAGCAGGAAAACCGCCTCTGCCCGGATGGCTATCGCAGCTGGGAAGTCGCCACCCAACTCGGAAACATCCAGTGTGAAGTCATCTCAAGTGCGAAAAATGTCCTCTTCGATGCCCGCTCGGACACGCAAGGCTGGGCGAAGGCCTTCCCCGTGTTCTGGATGGGCATCGGGTCCCCCCCAGCGCCACTCCTCCATGAAAAGCCACACAGCCACAGCCTCCGCCTAAGCGTCGGACCGCGTCCAGAGAGCGCTCCGGGTCGCCCACTAACGCTGCGCCCAGCGAAAAACCGCACGCGCATCTTTACGCCTCCGCCACCGGTCATCATCCCGACACCCAAATTCCAGCGCATCGACACTGCAAATCGAAAGCGAATTCCGTGTACGGCCGTTGCGCTCATCGGCAGCCTCCCGCCTACGCTAAAAGCCCGCTTTGACACACTCTGCCGCCAATTGGGCATCTCTATTGCTGCAAAATCAACCACGCGGCTGGTGGTCAGCATCGAAAAACGCGCAGCGGATGCAAACCCAGAAGGCTATGAGATCCAAGCCGTTGGTAAAGAAATCCGCCTGACAGGCGTGGATAGCGCCGGGCTACGCTGGGGAATCGAAACGCTTTTCCAACTCATCACACGATCCCCAGCTGGAGGCGTGACCATCCCGGAAACCCATATCAAAGACTGGCCAACCCTCTCCTTCCGCGGCGTCCATTTGTTCTTTGGAAAGACCGCTCCTGAGTTTCACGGAAAGCTCATCTCACGCATTTATGCGCCGTTCAAGCTAAACCAAATGGTCATCCAATGCGAGCAGGCGAAGTGGCCGAGCGCACCTGACATCGCGCCAGCATGGGCCGGGATGGCATCGCAGCTCACAGAGGAAGCCCGTTTCGCGGCGCAGCATGGCATTTCGCTGACGCCTCTCGTGCAGGGCTATGGCCACATGGAATGGCTGTTCGGTACCGCGGCTCGACGTCAATTCGCCGAAGATCCTGAGACGCCGTATGCCCTGAACTTCTCGAACAAGCAGGGAGTTGACTTGGTGCGCGGGATTATGCTCGATGCCGCAAAAGCAGTACCGGGTTCCGCATTCCATATTGGCCTCGATGAAGTGACGATGCGTGGGCGATTTCCTTACATCACCAAAGGCAAGGATTTCGTCACATTATTCACAGATGCTGTTAACTATTGGCAATCATCCTTACGTTCAGCCGGGCGTGAGACCTGGCTCTGGGGCGATATGCTGCTGCATCCAAGCGAGTGCGCGCCGAGCTTTGGGACGGCTCCGAGTGCTGTGGATGCCAAGCGACTCCGAGCTGCGCTTCCCAAGGATGTGACCATTTTTGACTGGCAGTATTCGGCTCTTAGTAAGTATCCCAGCCTCGATCTTCTGAAATCCAGCGGGTTTGCAAAGCGTGTGGCGTGTACCTGGTGGGACCCTGCGAATATCAAAAGTCTCGCGGCGGCCGCAAGCGCAAATGGTGCCATCGGTGCGCTTTGTACGACGTGGTGTGGGTATGAGTCGAAGGAGAGTGTGCTCGCCGGCGAGGAGCGGCGTCAGTTTGTGGCGATGGTGCATGCGGCCGAGCATTTCTGGAATGGCGGTGCGACGCAGCCAGCGTGGGATGCGGGAGACATCTTCAACGCACGCTACGATGGCCGTTCCGGAGGCGCATCCACGGAAACGGATGCCTCTCTGGCCCCGCTTCCCAAGGCCGGTGGCCGGGTGGATGGCCGGATTACGCCTACCAACAAACTTCAAATGGCAACGACTGGCTGGCAATTTCCTCCTGTAGCTCCAGCTGCGATTGGCGGCATCCTCCAGCGTGGTTCGAAGGCACAAGCAATTCGCGTGGAATTGCCGCGTGGAAGCCGAAACGTCTGGCTGGTGATGGGGGCAAGTCACGCCGCGCCACAAGGTTCCTTGGTCGGCGAAATCAGTATCGTTGCAGGAAAGTCACGGACGGTCGAGCCACTCTTGTACGGCCGTGACATCGCGGCGATTGATGATGCCCTGGCATGTACGGCGGGCCCGGTGGTCCAGCAGCTGACATCGGCG
>CAIWTR010000403.1 GCA_903915615.1 uncultured Armatimonadota bacterium | reverse complement strand
GGTGGCAGCGCGCCGAGCGCACTGCTCGTGAGCGGAAACACCCTCTGGGTGGCAAATGCAAACAATGACACCATCCAAGCCTTTGATGTCCGCACGCTCAAGGTCACCAAGACCATTAAGCTCACGCCGACCAAAGCCCTCGCTCGTCTCCGCGGCGTGATCCCAACCGGGATGGCTATCAACCGCAAGGCAACCCGTCTCTACGTGGCGGAAGCCGGTATCAACGCGGTCGGCGTCATCGATATAGAGAAGGGCACCGTCATAGGACATATCCCAACCGGCTGGTATCCAACGCAAGTCGCACTCGGCCCATTCGATGAAAACCTGTTTGTCGCAACCCAAAAGGGCATCGGGCAGGGCCCCGCGGGTCACCTGAATCCCCGCCAGAAAACCGATGAGCGCTTCAATATGGCAGCGATGCCTGGGATGCTTAATGTCATCCCGATGCCAAAGGACAAAGACCTCCCAGCGCTCACCCAAAAAGTGCTCCGCTACAACGGCCTGCTCCCCGTAAAGGCCGACCGCCCAGCGGTCCCAGCGGATATCGAATACGTTGTTTTCATCACCAAGGAAAACCACACATTTGATGGCATTTTTGGCGAGCTCAAAGGTGCAAATGGGGAGCCTGAGTACGCGCAGCTCGGTGAAAATGGCTGGTTAGCTGCTAAGGGACGCTCCGAGCGGATGCCCATCATGCCTAACCATGTTAAGCTCGCCAAGCAGTTTGCGATCAGCGATAACTTTTACATGGAGCCTGCTGGTTCCGGGGATGGCCACCGCTGGTTGGTAGGCGTCTATCCAAGCATTTGGACAACCCGTGTCTACTATGCCGGCTGGGAGTTTGCACTGAGCAACACCGCAAAGGGCCGGATGACATCGTTTGGTTCAAATGGCAGCCAAATTCCTGAGGACTACCTCGAAAATGGTTCGCTGTGGGAGCACCTGGCGCGTGGCGGAATTACGTTTCGTAACTACGGCGAGGGCTATGAGCTCCCGCACAACGATGAAGACTCTGTCGATTCAAAGTCTGGCGCGAATATGCTGGTCAACTTCCCGATGCCAAAGGTGCTCTTCGACAACACCTGCTTTGACTTCCCCGCGTATAACAACAATATTCCAGACATCGTCCGGGCCGACTGGTTCATTGATGACATCGCGAAATACCGCCAGCAGCACAGCGGCAAAATGCCACGCTTTATCAATATTGCCATTTGCAATGACCATGGCGCCGACCCGCAGCCAAAGCGCGGCTTTCCGTACACGGAGAGCTACATGGCTGACAATGACTTGGCGCTCGGACGCATCGTTGAGTTTCTCTCAAAGCAACCTGAGTGGAAGAAGATGGTGGTTTTCGTAACGCAGGATGACTCCGGCGGGGATGCTGACCACGTCGATCGCCACCGCTCCTTTGTGCTAGCCCTCGGGCCGTGGGTCAAGCCGGGCTATGTAAGTCATGAGCACACCAGCATCATGAGCATCATCAAGACCATTTACCGAATCTTCAAGCTCGGACCGAACAACCTCTTTGATATGACCGCAACCGACCTCTCGGACATGCTCAGCTCCAAGCCGACCTTTGCGCCATACAAACATACCAATGTCGACCCGCGCATTTTCAAGCCTGCTGACACGATGGACCCGGATGATCCAACATTCGAGAAGCGCCGTGGGGAGCGGCCATCCATGCGGATGGATGATCCAAAGTGGATTGAGCGGGTGCGGACCGGTGGGGATGTCGATAAGCGCTGATAAAGATGAATGCCTGCGCTGCCGGATGACGGGAGAATGCACGCTGTGATGCTGCTTGAGACATTTTTTGATGATGCCGCTCGGCGCTGGCCGGATGCGATTGCGCTCGACATTCCGCCGCCGTTTGGTGAGGAGCATCCACGTGTCCGGTTGACGTACGGGGAGCTGGACAGAAGCGCCGCGAACATTCACGCCTGCCTCACAGCCATGGGGGTGGTGCGAGGCGATATCGTGGCCATCCTTACGCCGCGGACAAACCCGCTCGCTTACGCAGCGCAGCTTGGCATCAACCGCTGCGGGGCCGCCTTCGTGTCGATTGACCCCGTGTTTCCCGCCGGGCATATCGAGCGCATCCTGACAGATGCCACGCCAACCGTCGTTATTACAGATGAGACATTTGCAAATGTCCTGAAGGATGTCGGCTACCCATCCGAGCGCGTCATCACCAATGAAACGCTGATGACCGCGAAATTTCCGCAGCCGCCTGTCGTTGCGGGGCGGGAAACAAGCGACCTTGCCTATCTGATTTACACCAGCGGGACCACGGGCTTACCGAAAGGCGTGATGATTCCGCATGCCGGGATTTCCAACTTGGTCGCAAGCGATATTGAATATTTCGATATCGGGCCCGGCGATCGCTGCGCACAGGGGTCATCGCTGTCGTATGACTCATCGCTTGAGGAAATCTGGCTGGCGTGGGCAGTTGGGGGCACCGTCGTCGTGATGTCGGATGACATCGCGCGCCTCGGGCCCGACCTCGTGACCTGGCTGCAGGATGAACGTATTTCTGTGCTCTGTCCGCCGCCGACATTGCTCCGGACGATGGGTTGCGACAACCCAGCGGAGGCGCTTCCGGAGCTTAGAATCATTTACGTTGGCGGGGAGGCGCTGCCCCCGGATGTCGTGGATGCATGGGCGCCCGGACGCCGTCTCGTTAATGGCTACGGACCGACCGAGTGTTCGGTGACCGCAACGCGTGCCGAGATTTTGCCGGGCGTACCCGTTGTGATTGGAAAGCCTGTCAGTAACCTCGAGGCGTTTATTCTGGATGACTCGCTAAGGCCCGTGCCACTTGGCGATGCGGGAGAGCTCTGCATCGCAGGTCCCGGGCTTGCCGTCGGCTACCGAAACCGCCCCGACCTGACATCCGAGAAGTTTGTCACGCTTCCTCAGATGGGCCGTGTCTACCGGACGGGAGACCTCGCACGCATTTTGCCGAGTGGCGATATTGACTGCATGGGGCGCATCGATGCCCAGATAAAGCTCCGTGGCTACCGCATCGAGCTCGAGGCAATCGAGGCTGAGCTCGTGCGCATCCCAGGTATCCTCGAAGCCGCCTGCCGGGTGCAAGGGAGCGGCGGTCGGGAAGAGCTGGCGGCGTGGGTTGTGATGGCCGTTGCTGACATCGACTTTTCGACCATTCGTAACCAGCTTGCGGAGCGCCTGCCGTTTTACATGGTCCCAAGCTGCTACGGGCGCATCGATGCGCTTCCACGAACGGTTGGAGGCAAGGTCAAGCGGGATGCGCTTCCTGAGCAGGCAGCAGCACTTGGGGATGACGGTCCGGTTGTCGGTGCAGAAACCGAGCTGGAACGCTGTCTCGTGGATGCCGCCGCCATCGTTCTCGGTATCCCTGTCGCAACGATTTCTGTGGATGCCGACTTTTTCCTCGGGCTTGGAGGAACATCGTTGCTCGCGGCCAAATGGGTGTCACGCCTTCGGATGGCTGAGCTAACTGCTAGCGTAACGGTCCGCGACATTTACGAAGCGCGTACGATCCGTGAGATTGCCACGCGTATTTCACCGTCTTCGGTGGAAAGTAAGCTAGCCGAGCCCAGCGATACGCTTGACACGCCACAAAAGCAGTTCCCACTGTTGATCTCACTTCTTCAGGGAGTGGTTCTTCTTTCCGAGCT
>CAIWTR010000402.1 GCA_903915615.1 uncultured Armatimonadota bacterium | reverse complement strand
GTCCAGGTCGACTACAACCTCCCGGTTCGCTTTGATCTGACGTATACGGGTCCCGACAGCATGCCACATCGGCCTGTGATGATTCACCGTGCCCCATTTGGCTCGATGGAGCGGTTTGTTGGCGGGTTGATTGAGCATTTTGCAGGTTCTTTCCCGACATGGCTTGCGCCAGAACAGGTTCGAATTCTTCCTATTGCCGACCGCCATGCCGAGTGGTGTGAAGCATTGAAGACGCGTTTGGTCGAAGCTGGCATCCGCGCAACGGTTGATTCCCGCTCTGAAAAGACGGGTAAGAAGGTTGCCGAAGGTCAGGTTGCCCGCATTCCGTATCTCCTCGTGATTGGGGATCGTGATATCGCGGCTGGAAATGTGTCCGTTCGTCATCGTGAGCTGGGTGATCTGGGCGGTCGCTCAGTTAACCAGTTTATGGATGATTTGTTGCACGAGGTGCGTGAGCGCCTTTTGGTGCCGATACCACCGGTAAAGGAGGTCTGAGATGTCTCCGATTCAGCTTGCGCTTGAGCGCGTAGTTTCCGGAATTCACCTCACACAGCAAGAAGCCATGGATGCCATGGGCGTGATCATGGATGGTGATGCAAGCAATGCCCAGATTGGAGCATTGCTTGCGGGTCTCCGTGTCCGTGGTGAGACAGTGGATGAGATTGCAGGCTTTGCGAAGGCGATGCGTGCGCGTGCGATGAAGGTTCCAACCGTTCGTGAAAACCTCATTGACACATGTGGCACAGGTGGGGATGTCATCAAGACATTCAATATTTCTACCGGTGCGGCCATTGTGAGTGCGGCGTGTGGTGTTGCTGTCGCGAAGCATGGTAATCGTGCGGTGACGAGTAAAGCAGGTTCAGCGGATGTACTCGAGGCCCTTGGCGTCGCCATGGACCTGACATCCGAGCAGGTTGGCTACTGCGTGGACACCATCGGAATCGGATTCCTCTTTGCACGTAACCTGCATCCAGCGATGCGTCATGCGGCATCCGTGCGTGCGGAGCTCGGCTTCCGTACGGTCTTCAATGTCCTTGGTCCCTTGACTAACCCTGCTGGAGCGCAACGCCAGGTCCTTGGCGTGTATCACGTCAGTCTGTGTGAGCAGCTAGCACACGTGATGGATTCTCTTGGATGTGTCCATGCTCTTGTTGTCCATGGAGAAGCGGGCCTCGATGAGATTTCCACCTTTGGTCGGACATTTTATGCGGAATTGGTTGGCGGAATTGTCACCACGGGTTATTTGGTCCCAGGGGATGTTGGAATTGTTGAAAGCTCTCCTGAGGAAGTCTCTGCAGGCGAGAACGCTGAGGAAAATGCAGAGATTTTGCAGCGTGTCTTTAGTGGCAGTGACCCTGCCCGTACGGATTTGATCGCCATCAATGCTGGTGCTGGGCTATTGGTATCCGGCAAGACAAGCACATTGGTGGAAGGTGTGCGGATGGCTCAGGATGCGATTAAGTCTGGTGCTGCGCTCTCAAAGCTGCAGGAGTTGATCGAACTTACGAATCGTTTATCCCGCGGATGAGTACGACACTAACGGTTTTAGATCGAATCATCGCTACCAAGCGCACTGAGATTGCACCCTTAAAGGCATCTGTGCCCGAAAAAGTGCGCCTAATGGAGCGTGCGATGGCGATGCCAGCCACGCGTGGCTTCCGCAAAGCAATCGAAACCGCGGGGCCTCCCTGTGCTCTGATAGCCGAAATCAAGAAGGCGAGTCCGAGCAAGGGTGTAATACGTGCCAATTTCGACCCGGTATCGATTGCAAAGTCTTATGAAGAAGGTGGAGCGACGTGTCTGAGTGTCCTCACAGACGTTTCGTATTTTCAGGGAAGCCCGGATTACCTCCAGCAGGTGCGGGATGCGGTTGCATTGCCACTCTTGCGCAAGGACTTCATCATTGATCCGGTTCAAGTTTATG
>CAIWTR010000401.1 GCA_903915615.1 uncultured Armatimonadota bacterium | reverse complement strand
GGTCTAGCAAACATCCCAGCCGGGATACGTGTGCGTATTGTGGATGACAATGCAAATCCTTGGGTGGATGGAGGGCGGCGTTTTGTCCGTGCAATTGGTGCAGCCTAAGACCCGCACACTGGCCGCAGTGTCATTACCGCTCTATCTCGCAGCTGCCTTTACGCAGTGCGCGGCACTCCTTGCCGCCCGGGAAGTCTTCGTCAATCCAGTCATTGGCGTGCTCTGCCTGGTGATCACACTCGTTGGATTTGCTGGAGCATTTCGCCTGCGACAGCTTGGCGCGGGATCAGATTTCCTGCGTGCTGGAGCCTTTGGCCTCTTTGGCCTCGCGGTCATCCTGCTGCTAACTAGAGTCGTTCTTGGCTCGGTGGCCAGCTACGAGTTCCGGCAGATTGCGGAACAGCTCATTCTCGGGACGCTTGCCATCGTTGCCGCCGTCGGTTCCCTCATTCTTGTCACGGATGAAAGTGTTGCGTTTGTAGGCGTCTGGGGGCTTGCTATTGTTGGCTTGAGTGCGACATCGGATGTCAACCTGCAGCTCATCATTTACTTCGCGATGTTTCTGTTTGGTTTGTTGTTCACATTGGTGCATATCCATGCGCTTGCGCAGGCACCGCTCACATCGCGCCAAAGTGTCGCATCCGGTGACTACCTGGTACGTCAGGTGCGTAGCGCCGCGCTTCTTTGGGTGTTTGCAATCTTCTTCGGTGTTGTGATCTCGATTCCAACGCGGATGCTAGGAAAGAACGTCTCACTCGCGCAAGTCGTAAACCAGCTCCGTGCCGAGAATCAATCAGCCGCAAGCCGTGCATCACAGCTCGAGCGCCTCAGTGAAGGCGGCGGGACGTTTGGTATTGGTCTTGGTCCTTTACGCGATGACCAAACGCCGGTCATGAAGGTCTTCACTGATGAACCCCGCTTACTGCGTGGACGAACGTATGACACCTACACCGGAAAAGGGTGGACTACGGAGCAGTTTCGCTTGGGCAAGGAAGTCTTTGGAAGCCGCGGGCCAGGCGGCGTTGCCGATTATGTTCTGACTCCCCGTGGCGACAGCGTCCCGGCAACCCAGCCAAGCATCAAGTACCGGGTCGTCGCAGCGGATGACATCCTCGCGCTCGTCTATGTCGCCGGCGATGCGGTTCGTATCAAGGTCGCATCACCGAGTTTGTATGCAACCCCGGATGGCAATATCGGAGCATATGCCTATCTTCGTTCGTATGAAATGGAATCACGTCTGCCTACCGCCGATGAGGATGCCCTTAATGCAACATCCCAGGATTACGCAGCCCTCATGCGACCATTTCTTGCAGCTCCAGTGAACCCGGCGATCGCGCAGCATGTGACTGATGCGACAAAGGGTGCCACAGGTCCGTATGCAAAAGCAGAAGCTATCCGGCGCTACGTTGGCGGCCGCTGCACCTACAACCTCCAGGCGGCGCGCGTCCCTCCGGGCCGCGACCCTGTTGATTACTTCCTAAATGATTCCCGCCAAGGGTACTGCGACTTGTACGCATCATCGGTGGCAATCATGTGCCGGATGGCTGGACTTCCGGCGCGAATCGCAACGGGCTTTAATGGCGGCGAGCCATCGACGGAAGAAACTGGTGCCTTTCAGATTCGTGAGAGCAACCGTCATGCCTGGGCGGAAGTCTACTTCGTTGGCCAGGGATGGGTTCCGTTTGATGCCACAGCCCTGACGCCAGCCGTCGCAGACACTGCACAGGTGAATCAGGCTGCAGGCGGTCGCACGTGGCTTACGCGTTTGCAACAGCTGGTTAGCTCACCGTGGGTCTTTATTGTTCCGGGTGCGTTGTTGATCGTCGCGGCGATGGTTCGAACACCTAAGCGCGATACAGCATCAGGATTTGCTGGCCGTAGTGTAGAAGCGCGGCAGCTGGCGGCGCTGTGGGGCAAGCTGGAGAAAGCCATTGGGCGTTCCGGGGTTGATACCGCGGCATCGCGCACAATTGATGAAGTTATCGAGGATGCCAGCGCAGCGCTCGAGCGGGCGGGCCGCGCTGAGACAGCAAAGCGCCTGCGAAGTATCGGGATGCTTATCGGTCAGGTTATTTACGGGGGATACCCGGTGTCGGCATCCGATGTTAAGCGTGTTACTGCCGATGTGAGTGCGATCATCGCGGATGTAAATTCGCTTACCAAGGTTGCACGTAGCCGCTGATTGCGGGTGGAATGTGAGACATGCACGCTGACATCCCGCTTGAAACCAGAATCGTCCTCATCACCGGGACTCAGTCAGCGGACAAGGCGAAACTTGCCCGTGACCTTGCGACAAGGGTTGATAGTGATTTTGCAGACTTCGACTCAGAAACGATAGCTGCGGATGGAACCCCGATTGATCGCTTGCTGTCGGCGGTGTCGACGGCTCCATTTGGGGATGGCAAGCGTGTGGTGTTGATTACGCATGCCGAGCAGCTGGATGATGCGACGCAGAAAAAGCTGGCATCCGGGATTGACAAGATTCCTTCCAGCAGCCTGATGATTCTCCTGACGGGCGAGCCGGTGATCGAGGATGGGAAAGCCAAAAAGGGCACCACGGTGATCACAGAGCTTTCAACGGCTGTGAAGAAGCATGGAAAGCTTGCTGATTTTGGTGTCCCACAAAAGGATGACCTTCGCGCGTATGTTGAGCGCTTGGCAAAAGCCCGTGGGAAGCAGCTGCGCCCCGATGCGATTGCGTTGTTCATGGATCTTCCTGCGGATGACATGCGCCGCCTCGAAACCGAGCTTGGCAAGTTGTTTGACTACATGGGGGATGAGGTTGTTATCCACGCATCGGATGTCACAGAAGTCCTGACCCGCGGCCCGGATGAAGTTATTTTCAAGCTCTGTGATGCTCTTGGGGCCCGTCGTGGCGGCGAGGCGCTGCGCTTGCTTGACAGTACGTTTCAGATGGGCACGAAGCCGGATGGGACGGCTCTACGCGTTTTGACGATGCTTGCCCGACAGATTCGTCTTGTGCATCAGGCGCGTATTTTGCTTGAGTACCGGATGATTGGCCGGGGGGCTGTGCCGTTATCTGCGGAGGTTGCTGCGATGTTACCGGCGGATGGTAGTAAGGCGACGCTTGCGAATCCGCGGATGGCCTGGATGGGTGACAAGCTGGCGACGCAGGCGAAGCAGTGGACGTTTGATGGTTTGGAAGCGGCGTTGGTTGCGCTTGAGCACGCGGATGGAGCGCTTAAGGGGATTGTGCCTGGAGGGGATAATCCCCGTGAGATTATTGAGGAATGTATTATCCGGATGTGTGCTTAGGGTAAGAGACCGCCAAAAAAGCCCACTGCGCGAAGCGCAGTGGGCTACCTTTTCGGAATCGCTTACCGATTATGCAGATGCTACTGCAGCGCGCTTCATAAGGCGGGATTTACGGCGATTTGCTGCGTTCTTGTGGATGACCCCACGCTTTGCAGCGCGATCCACGATGGAAACCGTAAGGCTCATCGCGGAGGTGATTGCTTCTGCATCACCCGCTACAATTGCGGACTGGGTCTTCTTGATTGCGGTCTTGATGCGGCTCTTGGTTGCGTTGTTACGCAAGCGGCGCGCACGGGAGCGGAGAACGTCTTTTACTACAGATTTTATATTTGGCACAGTTGTTTACTCTTTCCGAAAAGTGTCGACCTTTCTATATACCATCTCTCATTACAGTTGGCACGGTCGACTGAATCATTGTGGGGTCAAACCCACCGGTAGCTGTCAAAGGAACAATAACCTTGCCCTTGAAAGACATACCCTCTTCAACGCGTGGAACCGTAGGATCATCGAGATTCACTAGGTGAATTTTGACGCCTTGGCTCTTCTGACGCATCATCATGGAAATCGGTCCGAAGACAGACATCGGCTCTGCCTGAACCTCCGGAGTCATCCGGTAACCAATCGTAATAACCTTGTCCGCATTCGGTGGGCCAATCCATGTATCCGAATCATAGGCGGCCATTTCCTGACCCTCAGGCGATACAGGGGGCTTTGCCGCTGCGCCGGTTTCCTGAGCCTTTTCTGCTAGTGCTGCAGCTTCGGCCTGAAGCTCATTAGGGGTACGCGGACGGTTTTTGTACTGAAATGCATTCATGCCAATCAACATGGCCATACCCATGCCTACGGCAACAAAAATCGGAACATTGGATGGTTTCTTCGCCATTAGGATGCCTCCGGTAATCCAAGTACTTTCAGCGACTCGGAATCGCTTTCACCACATGCAAGCAAGCGCTCGCGTATTGTATCTATAGATAGCTGACTTCTGTGCAACGCATCCGCTAGAAATGCGCTGCGGTCAGGTGCTGTCAAAAGGTCGAGCGTACTGATCTCAAGCGCCTCTGACAATGTCGCAAGAGCAGGAGAAAGCGCATGAATCTCCTCCTCTGCACGCGCACGCAGCATGCCACGATGCAGCTGCAACTCACGCATCGCCTGCTCAACGGGTGCCATTAGAAAACTGTATTCATTCAGCTTCGTATTGACTGCTGTCGTTACATCCGATGACATCGCGCTGGCCTTTCATTATCGTGCCGGTTGGAACCAGAACACCACCGGATAACGTACCATGGAGGTGTGAGTGATTCAACCTCAAGGACCGAAACTTCCGTGGCTATGCCAACACCTGAAATGTATCCAGGCTTTGAGGCAGACTTCCGGTTACCAATGCCCACAGGGCTTATAAACGCGGAAATCGCCAAGAAGTTCCAAGGGCGCCAAAGTCCTGTCACCGGCGTAGCCGTCGCAGCACTTGGGGGAGGGAATGCCGCCATCATCATCGATGTCAACCAATGGCCGCTCCCAAAACGCATCGAGATCCCCGTGGTACTAAGCGCGGCGGCCGCTCCGTACCCATGCATCACGATGACCTTTATCGATCCTCCAACGTTGCTTTCAATGCTCCTCCCGCTGCTGCAGGCCCATCTTCCACCTGAGCTCACCGTGGATAAAGCACAGGCCCGCTTGGACCTCCGTCCACTGCTCATCAACATGGGCTTCGCAGTGTGGCTTCCCTGTCTCCACAAGCTGCAGCTGTCCGTCGAACCGAGCCGCTTTGTTGTCGATGCATCCCTGCGCGTTCCCGAGGCCAACATCCCCAAACAAATAGCCGCTCCCTAAGGAGAGTTGACAAATGTTCACCTTTACCGTTCTCGGAATTCTTCTTGCAATCACCTCTGTGATGCTGCCAAAGACAGCCGTCCGCTTCAACATCCCGATGCGTATCGCTGCCGTTCTCCTCGTTCTCATCGGCTCTACAGGATCGGCAATCGTTCTCGTTCCTGCTGGATACCGCGGAGTCCTCCTCCAGTTTGGTGCCGTCAAAGGTGTCCTGACCGAAGGTATTCACATCGTGATGCCTGGAATCAACACGGTTGAACAGCTGGAAGTCCGAACACAAAAGGAGCAAGCTGAGGCATCTGCGGCATCCCGTGACCTGCAAACCGTGCAGTGCACCGTCGCTCTCAACTACCATGTCGAACCTGCCAGTGTCGGTCGCCTCTACGAAAGCGTCGGCAGCGAATACCGCTCCCGGATCATCGACCCAGCCGTCCACGAGTCCCTCAAAGTCGTAACCGCCCGCTACACTGCTGAAGACCTGATCCGGTTGCGTGACAAAGTCAAAGCCGAAGTCCATACCGAGCTTGTGAATCGCCTGCGGGAATATCACGTTGTTGTCGAAGCAAACGGCGTCTCGCTCACAAACTTTACGTTCTCCCAAGAATTCAACAGCGCCATCGAGCAAAAACAGGTTGCCCAACAAATGGCCGAGAAGCAAAAGTACATCCTTGATCAGGCAAAGCTCGAAGCGACCACCGCCATCACCCGGGCCCGCGGCCTCGCCGAATCTGCCAAGATCAACGCCGAAGCCTTTCAGACGCAGGGGGGAAAGCTCGTTCTCGCCAAGGACTGGATTGAAAAATGGGATGGTCATCTCCCGACGGTACAAAGTGGCAGCGGGATGATCATCGATGTACGCGAGCTCCTTAATGTGAAAGCTGACAAGGCAAAGGAGTAAGTATCTAAAGAAAGAAGAAACCTCCCGCCTTTCGCTGCTGGGAGGTTTTTTCGTTTATGGGTTACGCCGAAGCCTTTCAGACGCAGGGTGGCAAGCTAGTTCTCGCTAAGGACTGGATTGAAAAATGGGATGGTCATCTCCCGACGGTACAGAGTGGCAGCGGGATGATTATCGATGTACGCGAGCTTCTTAATGTGAAAGCTGACAAGGCAAAGGAGTAAGTATCTAAACAAGAAGAAACCTCCGGCCTCTCGCTGCTGGGAGGTTTTTTCTTTTACGGGTTACGCCGAAGCCTTTCAGACGCAGGGTGGAAAGCTCGTTCTCGCTAAGGACTGGATCGAAAAATGGGATGGGCATCTCCCGACGGTACAAAGCGGCAGCGGGATGATCATCGATGTACGCGAGCTGCTCGATGTCAAGGCTGACAAAAAGCCCTAACCGTTAGCACAAAGGAAAAAAACCTCCCGTTTGCGAAGACGGGAGGTTTTTCGTTTACGGAATGCGTTTGTGCCGTTAGCGGAACTGTGCACCGCAGCCTTCACAGGCACTACGTATCGCTAACATCGCAACATCAACCTCCGCACTGGTCAGCGTCCTGTCAACCGCTTGGAAAACAATGCGTACCGTTGGTGCATGGTGGCCATCCGGGATGCCTTGGCCGGCATAGAGGTCGGTTAGCTCCACGGACTGCAGGTACTCTCCGCCAGCATTACGGATAGCCGCATCGAGCAGCGCAAAGTCTGTGGTCAGAGGGACAACTGGCGCTATATCACGCGTCATCGCCGGAAAGCGGCTAAGCGGCGTATAGCCTCCCGTTCCTCCCGCTGTGTCCTGCAACTCCATCAGCGTGTCAGCACACAAATCGATAAAGACGGATCTCGCAGGGATGTTCTCCGCGGAGTTGTATATCTGCCCCGTATCTGAGTCCCGGGCGGGTAGCACAAGCCCACTGCGGATCTCGCCAAAGTACCCGATAACCCTATTGCCTGCATGGATTTCCGCCGTTCGGTAGGGATGTCCAAGGACGTGCGTCGCTGGAGTCACCGTTACGTTCGGGATACCAAGGCCAAGCACGAGATGTTCAACAATGCCCTTTGCCATGTAGACATCCACCGGGAGGGTCCCGGCTTTAATGCCCCACATTCCAGCGGTTAGGGACCCGGACAGGATGATCGACATGCGACGCGGCTCCGCATACTCACCGCTGGATGTACGCCGGTAAACGCTTCCCAGCTCGAAAACACCAAAGTCACGGATGCCACTGTCGACGGCGCGCGCCGCGATCGGAAGGAGTGTGGCAAACAACGATGTACGCAGCGATGAGTACTGAGGCGCCATCGGGTTGCGAATGGCAACCAACGTATCCTGTTCTTCCTGGGTCCAGGCGGTTTCCGGGGATGTCAGCGAATGGCCAACGATGTCCTGTAGCCCGAGGCCCGTAAGAATGGTTCGTACCTTTGATGCAAACACTGCACCGGGTGCATTGATGCCGCGTCCAGTCGTGACAGGGGGAACTGTCTCTGGAAGCTTGTCATAGCCAAGAGCGATGCGGCCGACTTCCTCAGCAATATCTTCTTCAATCGCAATATCCGGTCGAAAGCTTGGAACCAGACAGTCGAGTGCTCCCGCGGAACGCTCTGCATCGATTCCAAGGCGCTTCAGCGCGGCGACAGCTTCATCACGGTCGATGTCCACACCTAAGATACGCCTGATGCGGTCGATACGCGCAAGGACGCGTGTCGGAACGTGTGGCTTTGCGATGTTATCGGTGGTCGGGCCATCAATGGTCCCACCGGCAATCTCAAGTATAAGCTCCGCGGCGCGTGCCGCAGCCTGCAGCACAAGGTTTGGATCGACAAAGCGCTCGAAGCGGTAGCTGGCTTCGCTGGCAAGTCCAAGTGCCTTGCTCCCACGACGAATGGTGATGGGTTCAAAGTGCGCGGATTCAAGTAAGATGTCCGTGGTGCCGGCGGTGATTTCTGTTTCGAGGCCACCCATGATGCCTGCGATGGCAACCGGGCGGCTGGCATCACAGATACACAAAGGCTGTGCGGAGAGCAGACGCTCTTCACCATCAAGTGTTTTCAGCTTCTCGTCAGGGTTTGCGCGGCGAACGATGATACTGCCACCTTGGATGGTTGCAAGGTCAAAGGCGTGCAAAGGCTGCCCTAGCTCGAGCATCACGTAATTGGTGATGTCGACAACATTGTTGACGGGTTTGTACTTGTCCCCGAGAGCCTGCGTGAGGCGAAGCTGCATCCAGTCTGGGGCAGGGCCAATCGTGACGCCGCGGATAACGGTTGCAGCGTAGCGTGGGCAGGCATCGGGGTCAGCGATGGTGACGCTAACTGGCCCATTGCCGGATGTGAGTGCGGCTCCTATGGGATGCGTCACAGATATTGCCGGGTTGATGGCGGCGGCTTCGCGTGCGGTTCCAAGGATGGATGCCCAATCGCCACGGTTTGGGGTGACTTTTGTGTACAGAGTTGGGCCATCGAGGATTTCCTCAACCTCAAGACCCGCCATTGTCAGGGCATCACAAAATGTGTCAAATGCCTCTCCATCGGTTGGAACGGGGATGAATTCCTGAAGCCAGGAGATGGGTACTTTCATGCGCTTATTCCTAAGAATCTGATGTCAGAGCTGTTGTAGAAACCTAACGTCGTTTTCATCATTTGTCTTACGTTAGTGATCGTGAAATCGAGACAGTGGATATGTCTACAGATTTTGTTTCCGGTCTGGGACTAATCACTAAGCCTGTGTCTAAAACTGCCGGAGGAACCGTAGGTCATTTTCGAGGAAGAGGGGGAGGCGATCGACGCCGTGGAGGACCATCGGCATCCGGTCCAGCCCAAAGCCGAATGCCCATCCCGAGTACTCGGTTGGATCGATTCCAGCTCTCCTAAGAATATTGGGGTGAATCATTCCTGCGCCACCAACCTCCAGCCAGCGGTCGCCCCACTTGACGGCGATTTCCACACCGGGTTCGACGAATGGGAAGTAGTCAGGGCGGAAGCGGACGATGGCCTCCGGGCCAAAGATTCCGCGCATGATTTCAGCCATCACGCCTTTGAGATCTGCAAGCGAGAGGTCTTTGTCGACGGCAAAGCCATCCACTTGGTGGAAGGTATGGCTATGCGTGTCATCGACAGCATCGCGGCGGAAGCAGCGCCCAATCTGCGCATAGCGCAGAGGCGAGTTCTGTCCAGTGGCGAGCACGCGTCCCTGAGTTGGGGTCGTGTGTGTTCGCATTAGATGGTCATCATCGAGGACAAAGCTCATCTGTTCATCGAGTGCTGGATGTTCTGGCGGGTAGTTCAGCCAGTCGAAGTTGAAGAGGTATTCCTCGCAGTGGTTGGATTCGGTGAAGCTGAATCCGAGAGCGAGCATCACGCTGCGAACCTGGTCAAAGGTTTGTGTGAGGGGATGCAAGCGGCCAGGCTCGGGCGTGCGTCCGGGGAGGGTGAGGTCGATACGTTCCCGCTGCTCACGTGCATCACGTTCGGCTGTCGCAAGCTCAGCGTTCCGGCTGGCGATGGCGGCCTCTATTACCGTTTTTGCTGCATTAAGAGCGGCGCCAAATGCGGGCTTTTCGTCTGGGGGCAGGGTGCCAAGATTGCGCATCAGGCCTGTGAGGCGACCGGCTTTTCGTCCGAGGTAAAGCGTATCGAGCTCGGTGAGATTTGCGGTGGTGGATGCGGCGGCGATGGCAGCAAGGGCTTCACGTTGTACGTCGGCGATTGGCTGTGTCATGGCGATGCTGTTCTTTATTGAAAAACACAAGCCCGCACGAACAGTGTCCGGCGGGCTTGTGATGTCTGCGAGCTGTCAGGACAGCTTAGGCAACAAGTCCGACCTGCTTGAGCAGGTTGATGAAGCCATCACCATCACGTACAGCGAGGTCAGCCAGGACCTTACGGTCGAGCTCGACACCATGCTTGATCATCGAAGCGATGAAAGCGGAGTAGGTGGTTCCAGCATTGCGGCACGCTGCAGAGATACGGGTGATCCACAAGCGGCGGAAGTCACGCTTCTTGTTGCGGCGGTCACGGTATGCAAAGTTTCCAGCACGTGCAACAGCTTCGTTTGCACTCTGGAAAACGTTTTTACGTGTTCCGTAGTAGCCTTCGGCTAACTTGATAATCTTCTTGTGACGCTTCTTAGCCATCACACCACGTTTAATACGAGGCATTTTTCTTATCCTTTCGGGCGCGGGATGCATGTCCCGCAGTTGGGTCCCGTCTCCCAAGCAATGAATCAATCACGGCCAGGAGAGTGTGGGCGGCGTGCCGCCCGACGACGAATTTAGTAGGTTGCACCATATGGCAGCTGGCGGCTTACAGCGATGCGCTTTCCGGGATGGAGAGAAGCTTCGTTGTACAGCCGGCGACGACACCCAGGGGTCTTCTTAATCATAGAATGGGCCCGCTTGGTGTGCCGATGCATCAGCTTGCCGGTCCCGGTTTGGTGGAACCGCTTTACGGCAGACTTGTGCGACTTCATTTTCGGCATGGGTTTTATCCTTTAACACATGAAAATACTTACGTACTTCCAAACGAGGGATGCTATCACAAAGGAGGCCGCGATGCACATCCGTTCGTCGGTTGGTTTACGAAAGCCAGTATATCTTTTAACGGAAGCGCACCGATGACTTCCATCACGAACACCTAGCCTGGATGGTTGAGATTGGCGTATTTCCAGCGTACAATGTTGGGTTGACGATTTGCCATTACGGCAAGTTGTGTGGCAATGGAAAAGACAGATGGAGCATCAGGAGCACGAACCGGTCTACGTCATCAGCGTGGCCGCTCGGCTGGCCGGTCTACCCTGCTGGATACTGCGAGTCCTCGATCAAGAGGGTGTCGTGGTGCCGCAGCGGACTGGATCCAACCGGCGTTTGTATTCGGATGTCGACATCAAGACACTGGCGCGAGTGCGCCACCTCACGGAGGTTCGCGGCGTGAACGTCGCGGGTGTTAAGGTCATTTTGGAAATGGAGCGCGTTGCTTCTGGAGAATCCTCCGAAGAGGTGGATGAGCCGGAAGTGCAGGAGATGTCATGATTTATCCGTCCGCAGACAAAATTGAAGCGAATATTGAATCGAAGTATGAGCTGGTGATTCTTGCAGCAAAGCGTTGCCGCCAGATTCGTGAGGGCAGCCGCGCCCGTGTCGAAACGGACTCTGAAAATCCATTGACAATCGCACTTGAGGAAATCGCCGCTGGTGTGATCAAGGGCCGTGAAGACAAGTCATCCCTCGCTGGTCAGGAAGCTGAAGCGGATCGCCAGGCAGTTGTTGGCGCCCGTGAGCTCGATGTCGAAGTGGATGAGTTCCTCCCAGATGCAGAGCTTGCACGTGCTGCTGCTGCGCTTGGTGCTGATATGGAAGCGATGTTGGTTGAGTCTGAGGAAGAGCTCGACGATGTCGAGAGCGAAGAAGAAGAAGAAGACGAGCCTGTCGCAACCGACGAAGACGAAGAGTAAATCCGCTCTTTCCGATCGTAGTGTATACGTCCCCGATGGCCCCGCGGCTTCGGGGGCGTTTGACTGTTCAAACATCCGCGGAACGTTGAAACACGACTATGGCAGATAAACGCGACTACTACGATGTGCTTGGTGTCGGCAGAAGCGCCGGCCAGGATGAAATTAAGTCGGCTTACCGGAAGCTCGCGCGAACGCTTCACCCCGATGTCAACCCCGGGGATGCAACCGCGGAAGATAAGTTCAAGGAAGTCGCCGAAGCCTATGAAGTGCTCTCGGACCAGCAAAAGCGTGGTCAGTATGACCGCTTTGGACATTCGATGCCCGGGATGGGCGGCGGTGGCGCTGGTCAGCAGGGCTTTGGTGGCTTTGAAGACCTCTTTTCGACCTTCTTTGGCGATCAGTTTGCAGGTGGCGGCGGACGCCGCGCCGGCGGACCTCAACGCGGACAGGATATCGAAGTTGCCATCGATGTAACCCTTGAAGAAGCATTCAATGGCGGCTCCAAGGACATCAATATCCCGCGCGTCGAAGCCTGTTCGACCTGTAGTGGCTCCGGAGCCAAGGCTGGATCAAAGCCCGAAACGTGTACCGCCTGCGGCGGCGCAGGACAAGTTCGCCAGCAACAGTCCCTCGGGTTCATGACCGTCCAAAATGTCGTTCCCTGCGTACGCTGCGGCGGTCGCGGACAGACCATCAAGGATCCCTGTACCGGCTGTGGGGGTAAGGGCCGTGTCCAGAAGCAGTCGAAGATCACCGTGCCAATCATGCCGGGTATCGATGAAGGCATGACGGTTCCCCTGCGGGGTGAAGGTCACACTGGAGCCATGGGCGGCCCCAGCGGCGATCTCTATGCTGTCTTCCGTGTGAAAGAGCACGATCGCTTTGTCCGGGATGGACATGACCTCTATATCAGCGTCAGCATCTCGTTTGTACAGGCGGCACTCGGTGCGCAGCTCTCCGTAACGGGCATCGATGGACGTGAAATCCCCGTCACAATCCCCGAAGGCACACAGCCTGAAGCGCGGTTTACGCTGCGTGGTCACGGTATGCCCGATGTTCGGCGGCCTCAACAAAAGGGCAACCTTATTGTGGTGGCGCATGTGGTGACTCCAACCCGTCTCTCGGATACCGAACGTCAGAAGCTGGAAGAGTTTGCAGAGCTGCGCGGTGACCAGTCACACCACCATGCATCCGAGCAACGCACGATGTGGGATCGCTTCAAGCGCGTCCTTCGCGGAGAGGACTAACACCATGGCAGGACCTGCTTACTGGGCGGAAGTTGTTGTAACGGCATCCGGGGATGACCAGGAACTCGCCGGCGCCGCCCTCCTTGAGCAGGCAGGCTGCCATGGCTATGATGCGCGCGATGGAGAAGTGGTGGGTTATCTTCCCATCGATGATCGCCTCGAAGGAGCCCTTGCGCGCCTCAAAGAAGCCATTCCGTTTCCAATCACGCTGCGCCGTAAGCTCGCCGAAGAAGACTGGGCACACGCGTGGAAGCAATACTTCAAGCCACAGCTGATTGGTGAATCGTTTGTCATCAAGCCAAGCTGGGAAGATTTCACGCCAACCCCGCAGCAACGGGTGATTGAGCTTGATCCCGGGATGGCATTCGGGACTGGACTCCACGCCACGACACGCTTGTGTCTGCGGGCACTTGAAGGGTTGCCGGTTGCCGGTGCGCGCGTCGCCGATGTCGGAACAGGGTCAGGGATTCTTGCCCTCGGTGCATATCTTCTGGGAGCGGCAAGCGTTATCGCAACCGATAATGACCCTGTCGCAGTCAAAGTGTCCCTCGATAATCTTGAGCGCAACCATGTGACAAGCGGAATCGATGTCCATGTCGCGGAAGAGCCGCCCGCCGGGCCATTTGACATTGTCGTGGCGAATATACTTCCGGATGTCATCATCGGAATGGCCGATGCCCTAACAGCATCCCTGGTGCCGGGTGGAACGCTGGTCACTAGCGGAATCATCCACGAGCGCCGCCAGGATGTCATCGATGCGCTTGAGCAGCGTGGACATACCTTGTTATCGAGCCCGGATGAAGGCGAGTGGTGCGCCGTCATTGTTCGCAAATCGCTCTGACACAAAACGCATTGCACGGCTGGAGATGGCTTTAGTCTCCAGCGGAATTGCGTGTCGCAGAGGTGGCTCCGAAGACCTCCATCTTGATGTAAGCGCAGGTGTCTACTCGCTTTCGGCATCCGAAGATGATTCCCTCCTGACACTGTCCGCTCATTTACCGCTTGTCGGCTATTTGAAAGGTGAGCGTCCACTCCAGCAGCTGCTCTATTCCGTCGGGAAAACGATAGCCGGTGTCCGGTGGATGATGTCAACTGAGAACGTTCACCTCGTCGTAGAACGCATCGGAAATGCCACAATCGCAGATGATGTCCTCTGGGTCATCGGGGCATCCGGGCTTCTAGATCAAGCGATCAGCGAACTCGATACTCAAGCCCGTAAACCAGAGCACAGCCTTTGGCACTTTGCAAAGATCCGGTCGGTTGCACGATGAACACATTGCTCCTACGTTGGTGTGAAAAACTGGGGGGCGTTCTGCATCTCGACGCGACAAAAACAGAGGGTTTCTCTTTTCGAGGTGTTAGCGTGGCTGCGACATCCAACCCTGATGTCCTTTCCTTTTCCGTAGCCACAGAGCTCCCGATTTGGCTTGAGAACCTCCCAACATCCCTAAGCCTTGCTGCCGACATACAACGCGACTTTCAGGGGATAAAAGTGCTCTACGAGGATGACCCTGAAAATGATGGGCTGATCATTCGTTTTGTACACGAGGCGTATATGACCGGGATGGAAGACATCACGCCGATGTTCGCCTCAGTTCATGTGCGGCTAAGCCGCGCTCTTGAGGCTTTTGTCGATGTGCACTCCGAGCTTTAGTGCTTTCGTCACCTCTACATTTGGCGTCGTGGAATCACCTAATTTGCCAAATAGTGCTTATGTAACTTATGTTGAGTGACCCTGCATTAATGGAACATTAAAGTGGTATATTGCCCCATCTGCATTCTAAAGGCGGGGAATGAATGGGTGGGAAGCGGCGAAAAAAGAGCTCTGGGGCCAGGATCTCTCCGTGGTGGGGGCTGCTCATACTGGCGGTTTTTGCCGTAGGTTGGGCCGCAGTGGATGACTTTATCAAGTTGAATCCGGAAAAGCCTGTTCCTGCCGTCTCAAAACCTAAATAGCCCTGTTTGGAACCCGGTAACAATACGAGTTGCTGGATGCTAAACTATCTCTATGCAGACTGTCCTCCAGACACGTGCCGAAGCAACCGGCTATGCGGAAACATCCACATTCGCCGATGTCACTTCCTTTTGCGATGCTCTTGCCCGTGAATACCCCTTTGTAAAACGCGCATCCCTGTGCCGCAGCACGGAAGGCCGGGATGTTCCTCTCCTCATCGTTTCCAAGCCCGGATTTACGTCCGGCTCACAGGCACATGCCAGCGGTGATCACCTCGTCGTTTACATCCAGGCCAATATCCACGCCGGTGAAGTCGAGGGCAAAGAAGCAATCCTGATGTTGGTTCGAGACTTGTTGAAGTCGGACCCAGCTCGCATCCTCGATGCTACAACCCTTGTCGTTGCCCCTATTTACAATGCCGATGGAAATGAAAAGTTTGGAGATGGCCTCGTAAACCGGCCGCATCAGGATGGTCCGGCACGCGTCGGCGAGCGTCACAACGGGATGAACCTCGACCTAAACCGCGATTGCATCAAGGCCGAATCCCCTGAGATGCGCGGGGTGCTTAGAGAAGTCTATGGCGCTTGGGATCCGGATGTCGTCTTCGACCTGCATACCACCAACGGCACCCGGCACAGATTTGATCTGACCTATGGGCCTGCCACGCATCCCGATACCGACCCAGCCGTCCTGCGCTATCAACGCGATGTCTTGCTCCCCACCGTGCGAAAGCAGCTGCGCAAAACCCACAAATGGGAGCTTTTTGACTATGGAAACGCGGAGCGTAGAAGCGGAGAAATGATTTGGGCAACGTTTGGCTATGAAGGTCGCTACGTTACCAACTACGCTGGGTTGCGTAACCGGATTGGGATCTTGTCCGAAGCCGTCAGCTTTCTCCCGTTCCGCTTCCGCGTCGAGACGACCTACCAGTTTGTCCTCGCGACACTGAACAAGCTAGTAGATGACCGGAAGGACATTCGAAAGCGCATTGTCGCTGCCGATACGTACCGCGCAGCAGAAGCCGGCATCGCTTTTGAAATGGCTGCTCGCGGGAAAGAGAAAGTCGACCTGGAAGATGTTCCTCCAGGGACACGCATTGACCACACGAAAGCTCCGACAAAGTGGAAGTCTGTTGTCCTTCCGACCTATGACCGTTGGGCGATGACTGCCGCTGCCAAAGTCCCATCTCTCTATGCCGTTCCAAAATCATCCACAGATGCAATCCGTCTTCTCCGCGCCCATGGAATTGAGCTCACTGAGCTGCGGAAAACTCCCACTGGCTTTGAACAATTTCTTATCAAGAACACCAAAGTCAGCCAGCCGTTTCAAGGGCACCCCCTGCGAACCGTTGATGGTACCTGGGAGCCGCGTGTCACAACAACAGATGATTACTGGATTGTTTCAACCAATCAGCCACTTCGAATGCTGATCTTTCATCTGCTCGATCCACTGACCACGGATGGCTTCGTCACATGGAATGTCTTCGACCGGGAAATCACCAGTAGCAAGACCTATCCAGTGCTACGAAAGCTTTGAGCTCCACGCGGAGTGGCGGTAACCCTTGTATGAATCCGCCCTCTTGTGGATGTTCTGCAAATAATCGACGCTGAAACGTTTACTTTCAACTAAATAATCCCCGCGATACGCCTATACTTTATGTCAGTGTTCCCGGTGGTAAGTATGGGTACAAGAGGTACAAAATGGCAGAGCCGATTCGACTAGAAATGCTTGGTGACCAGGAAACCAAGGCCGGAAACTACTTTGTTTCCAACTACCCTCCATACTCGTTCTGGAAGCAGGAAGCCGTCCCGGAAGTTCTCGATGTCATTTCCCGCAAGCCGGCCCCCGGTACGCCTCTCGGAATCTACACGCACATCCCGTTCTGCCGAAAGCGCTGTCACTTCTGCTATTTCCGTGTCTACACCGATAAGAACGCTGCAGAAATTCAACGCTATGTCGATGCCGTTATCGATGAGCTGAAGATGTATGCGGACAAGCCATTTATTGATGGTCGTAAACCAAAGTTCGTCTACTTCGGTGGCGGAACGCCATCCTACCTCAGCACCCAAGCGCTCAAGCACCTTGCATCGTCGATGCAGGAAATGCTGCCTTGGGATGAAGCCGAAGAAGTGACCTTTGAATGCGAACCCGGGACGCTTACTGAACATAAACTCAATGTCATTCGTGAGATCGGCGTTACACGCCTGTCGCTAGGTGTTGAGCATTTTCAGGAACATATCCTCAAATTAAATGGCCGTGCCCACGGCTCCAAAGAAATCGACCGTGCCTATGGCTACGCACGCGCCGCTGGTTTCCCACAGATTAACATCGACCTCATTTCAGGAATGATGGGCGACACGGATGCCGACTGGGACTTCGCCATCGAGAGGACCATCGAGCTGGCTCCCGATAGCGTCACCATCTACCAAATGGAAATCCCTTACAACACGACGATTTTCGCTGAGATGCAAGCTGCCGGAAACGATGTGGCTCCTGTTGCGACATGGGCCAAAAAGCGTGAGTGGGTCGAGCGCGCATTCGCACGGCTTTCCGAAAATGGTTACACCGTTACAAGCGCGTACACGGCAGTGAAGAACCCATCCACCAAGTTCCTCTATCGAGATCATTTGTGGCAGGGCGCAGACCTCCTTGGATTGGGTGTTGCATCGTTCTCGCACGTCGGTGGGACGCACTTCCAGAACCAACACAACATCGATCCTTACATCGACCGCGTGCAATCTGGAAATCTCCCGGTCTTCCGTGCTCTTACGCCATCCGGTGAAGAAAAGCTTATCCGCGAAGCCGTTTTGCAATTCAAGCTTGGATCCCTCGATCTTCAGTACTTCCGCGATAAGTTCGGTGTCGATCTGCGTGAGCAGTTCCCAGCTGCATTGGATTACATTCGAAGTACAGGAAACCTCACGGAAGATGACAACTTCCTTCGCCTCAATATCGAGGGCCTGCTACAAGTAGACCGCTACGTCCACGAGTTCTTCCTGCCACAACACCGTGACAGCCGCTATGCCTAACGCGAAACCGTTGGACCTTGCTGGACCTCTGGCCGATTTACATTCGGATGCATTGTTGCTGATGCCGGATGCGATATCGGTTGCGGGGGATGCTGTCCCGATGCCTTTTCATGAGCTGCTGGTTCATCGATCAGATATGACCAGCACGCTCAGCAGGTTCCACGGGAGTGCGATTCAGCTCCAGGTACTACAGCAAACCATCGAACCAACCAACATTTTGCGGGCGGTGATTCTGCGGCGATGCCGCGATAATCAGCCTGTCGAATATGGTGCAATCCGGATTTTTTTGAAACATTTTCCGGATGATGCCGCAGAGATACTCCGAGCGGGTACAACTCCGTTAGGAACTGTTTTGACGGACTTCAATATCCCTTACATTTCAAACCCACTTGGATTCTTTCGGATGCATACCAGCATCGAGATTGCCAATTCAATGGAACTTGATTCCTCCGGGGATGTTGTATACGGACGTAGGAATAGGCATTTGACCCCATCTGGGGATGTACTTGCAGACATACTTGAAATTCTCCCGCCGGTCATTCCGGCTAGAAATGTTGACTAAGTGATGGAAAACACGCAGGCATTCGATGTAATCGTAATCGGTGGTGGACCCGCCGGCGCAACGACGGCTGCCATCCTTGCACAGCATGGACGCAGTGTGTTGGTTCTTGAGAAGGACTACTTCCCGCGGTACCACGTGGGCGAGTCCCTCATGCCATATTGCTGGTTCGTCCTTGACCGTCTAGGTGTGATTGATCAGCTCAACGAATCAGCGTTTCCAAAGAAATACAGCGTGCAGTTTGTCTCGATGCAAGGGCGGGTCTCACAGCCGTTTTACTTCTTCGAACATTGGGATCATCCGGCAGCAGTAACCTGGCAGGTTGTCCGCAGCGACTTCGATAAGATGTTGCTCGACCGTGCCGCAGAGCTTGGAGCCGAGGTTCGCTACGGCGCCCGGGCGAAAGAATTCTGCCGCGATGACAATGGAAAAGTCATTGGTGTCCGTGTTGAAAACGATCTTGGTGAGTCTTACTACGTCTCAGCCAGTGTCACGGTGGATGCCACGGGCCGCGATGCCCTTGCTGCCAGCCGTAACCAATGGCGTATCAAAGACCCTGAGCTCGGTAAGATTGCCATCTGGACCTATTACAAAGGTGCAGAACGCGATCCTGGCCTCGATGAAGCAGCGACCACGATTGCTTACCTTCCTGACAAGGGATGGTTTTGGTATATCCCGCTGCCAGATGATGTCGTTGGAGTTGGCATTGTCGCTGAGAAGGACTATCTGTTCTCGGGTACACGCGATAAGGCGGAAATCCTCGCACGTGAAGCGGCGAACAATCCGTGGATCCAACAACGGATCTCTAAGGGCACGCAGTTCGGACCCATCTGGGCGACCGGCGACTTTTCCTACCGCTCTAAGTACTGCGCAGATGATGGCCTTGTCCTCGTAGGGGATGCCTTTGCATTCCTTGACCCTGTGTTTTCATCTGGTGTGTATCTCGCATTGAAGAGCGGTGAACTGGCAGCGGACACGATTCATGCAGCGCTTGATGCAGGAGACACCTCTGCAGCACAGTTCACGAAGTATGGTGAGCAGCTGTGCGCTTCGATCGAGACGATGCGTGCGTTGGTTTATGCTTTCTATCAGAAGGACTTCTCGATGAAGGATGTCGTCACGAAGTTCCCAGATGTCAAGGGAGACCTCGTCGACTGTCTAATCGGTGACCTCGTGCGTGACTTCTCTGACCTATGCAATGCGGTTGGACACTTTGCAGACCTCCCGGAACACCTCACGCATGGCTTACCGCGGGAAACAGCTGGAGTCGAAGTCGCAGCTGTATGACGGCACAATTTCCTGACTTGTATGTGATGCGCCATCAGGTTGCATTTTCAGAGACCGATATGGCTGGAATCATTCACTATTCCAGCTACTTCCGGTACATGGAAGTAACTGAGCATGCATTTCTTCGCAGTCAGGGGCTGACCGTTGCTGGCAGGAATGGAATCGGCTGGCCACGTGTGGATGTTGGCTGCCAGTTTAGGGCGCCGCTACGCTTTGAAGATGAAGTTGATGTTCATCTCTCTATCGAAGAGCTCAAAGACAAGTCCATTCGGTACGCGTTTGTGTGCCGCAAAGTCGGGCAGGATTCCGATGTGATTGTCGCCACCGGCCATACTGTGACGGTTTGTGTGGCGATGGACCCTGAGACTGGACAGATGAAGGGCACGACCATCCCGCGTAACTTTTTGGAGCAGCTCCTCGGTCCTGATTACGACAAGGAATGACAAACCCGGATGCTTCATGAAAGGGCGTCGATTAAACGGCACCAGAGCGATTCGCTAAGAGATTTGCTGTCAATCCTTGCCGGGAGCAATCGGTTTTATGCACCGCGCATCGCCGCGTCGTTTTCCAATATTGAAGCGGTCACAACGGAGCAGTTCTGCAGCCAATTCCCGATGACCACCAAACAGGAAATCGTTGATGATCAGGCAGCACATCCACCATTTGGGACAAACCTGACCTACCCGATGTCGGCTTACACACGCGTCTCTCAGACGAGTGGAACGAGTGGGCAAGCTATCCGCTGGCTGGACACTCCGGCATCGTGGAACTGGATGGTTGAATGCTGGGCAACCGTCTTTGAGCGTAGTGGTGTAACTGCCGAGGATCGAATCTTCTTTGCATTCTCGTTCGGCCCCTTCCTCGGATTCTGGACGGGTTTCAATGCAGGCGAGCGCGTCGGTGCACTGTGTATGCCAGGTGGTGGGATGAGCACCCTCGCCCGGATTGAAGCGATTATCGGCAATGCCGTGACCGTTGTATGTTGCACGCCCACCTATGCAATCCACATGGGACAGGTTGCCGCAGAAAACAGCATCGACCTTGCAAAGTCCAGTGTCAGGGCAATCATCGTTGCCGGTGAACCCGGGGCCGCCGTTCCCGCAACCCGCGCCACCATCGAAGGCTACTGGGCAGGCGCAAAGGTTTGGGATCACCACGGGATGACTGAAATCGGTCCTGTTACGTATCAGTGCCCTAAAAACGATGCAATCCTCCACGTCATCGAAGAACACTACATCGCTGAAATTATCGAT
>CAIWTR010000400.1 GCA_903915615.1 uncultured Armatimonadota bacterium | reverse complement strand
GGTGGCAGCTACACGCATACCGCTGTCTGCCAGGCTGCGTGGCGCCCCATGCTCTCACCCGTCGCCAAAGGCTTCAACCCCGTTCGCATCGAGCGCATCACCCCGGAAGACCTCAAATTTGGCCTGTCCTACTGGGTAGGAGAGCTTACCAGTGGCCGGATGTCACGGTTCGTCTCGGATGGCGATGCATCCGTGGTCTCGTACCCAAGCTCGGAGGCATCTGGTGCTGACAAAGCCGCGATCACCGCTCTTGGTAAAAAGCCAAATGCATATGGTGGGTCTGGTGGCGCTGGTGGAAAGCGAATCCTAGGTGCGGGCGACAATGCCGATCCTGCAAGTGAAAAGGGCACTCCAGCCAGTGCGCCGACGGAAAGCAAGCCAATCACGGGTGCAGGGGGCTAGAAGCCCCCGCGCCGTCAACGATACAATGCCCGCGTGAATCTGGATCAGCAAGTAGAGCTCCTAAAGCGCGGAGCATCCCTCATCGTTCCCGAAAATGGCCTGCGTGCCAAGCTCGAAAAGTCGGCGAAAACCGGCAAGCCACTTGTTGTAAAGCTTGGTCTTGACCCAACATCCCCTGACATCCACCTCGGCTTTGCCGTCGTGCTGCGTAAAATCCGCCAGTTTCAAGACCTTGGTCACCGCGTCACAATCATTATCGGGGACTATACGACGCTGATCGGGGATCCATCCGGCCGCTCGGCAACACGCCCGATGCTGACCGAAGAGCAGATCCGTGAAAATGCGGCGACCTACGTTGACCAGCTCTCGGTCATTCTTGACCGCGCAAAGACCGACATCCGCTTCAACAGCGAATGGCTTGGCAAGCTGTCCTTTGCTGATCTCGTCAAGCTCACCAGCAAGATGACGGTCGCGCAGGTGCTCACGCGTGAGGATTTCCGCAAGCGCTGGGATGCTGGCGCGCCTATCTCTCTGCACGAGCTGCTCTACCCGCTCGCCCAAGGCTACGACTCGGTGGCTATCGAAGCAGACATCGAAATGGGTGGACAGGACCAGACATTCAACATCTTGACTGGACGAGATCTCCAAGCCGAAACGGGACAGGATCAGCAAATTGGCTTCTTTATGCCATTGCTGGTTGGCCTTGATGGCCAGAAGAAAATGTCCAAGTCGCTTGGTAACTACGTCGGCATCGCTGAGCCAGCGATTGATCAGTACAGCAAGGTGATGTCCCTCGCGGATGAGCTGATGGGCGATTGGTTCCTCCTCTGCACAGATGTCCCTGTGGAAGACTACTCAGAGTGGCTGGCGGCTGGAAGCAACCCGATGGAAGCCAAGCACAAGCTGGCGCATGCCATCGTGGCGATTTACCACGGAGCTGAGTCTGCTGATGCGGCATCCGAGCAGTGGAAGAAAGTCCATAGCGGGCGTCAGTTCCCGGATGATGCTCCTGAGCACACGGTGAGCAGCAACCCGATAGCACCCGTGGCATTGTTGGTTGAGCTGGGTGTCTGTGCATCCAATGGAGATGCCCGCCGGCTGGTTGAGCAGGGCGGACTGTCCATTAACGGCGAAAAGCACTCGGATACCAAAGCTTTTGTAAATGTGACATCCGGTGATCAGCTCAAAGCCGGCAAAAAGCATTACTTCGTCCTCCGGACAGCCTGACATGGCGGTGCCCCGCCCACTTTCCGAAGTCACGACGCTAAGAGTTGGTGGGATTCCCGGAGCGTGGCACATCGCGAGCGATGCGCAAGCGGCGCTTGATGCGCTCCACCTGATCCGGGATGCCTCTCTGACGCCGTTTGTCCTCGGCGGCGGTAGCAACTGCGTGGTCTCTGATGAGCCGGCATGGGTAGGTGTCCTACAGCTGGCAGCGGGTGAGCCGGAAATCCTTTCGAGTAGTCTGGGTGCTGTAGATGTCCAAGTCCCGGCTGGGATGCCATGGGATGCCTTTGTAGACTGGGCGGTCGCCCGTAATTTCCAAGGGATTGAGTGCCTGGCGGGTATCCCGGGTCAGGTCGGTGCAACACCTATCCAAAATGTTGGTGCCTATGGCCAAGAGGTCGCAGCCGTCATCAAGGCCGTTATGGCCATCGACACGCAAACCGATGCGCTTGTCGAGCTAAGCGCAAGTGACTGCTACTTTGCATATCGCCACAGCCGCTTCAATAGTGCTGATACAGGGCGGTTTGTGATCACGGATGTGCACTTTCGCCTGCATCAAAACGGAGAGCCTTGCCTCGCGTATCCGGAGGTACGGCGTGCTGCCCTGGATGCAGGAGCGTGTGAGCTCTGGCATGTGGCTGACTTGGTGCGGGCAATTCGTAGGCGTAAGGGGATGGTTGTCTCCCCGGATGATGCCGATAGCCGAAGTGCAGGTTCATTTTTCAGGAATCCGATTGTGGATGCTGTCGTTGCGGGTCGAATTGCCTCTGACTTTCCTGACGAAACGGTGCCGCGCTGGGATGTGGGCGCTAGCGGGACTTCTGTCAAGCTTTCTGCAGCCTGGTTGATGGAGCGTGCCGGCCTCTACCGCGGGATGGAGCTTGCGAATGGTGTCCGCCTGTCGAGCAAGCATGTCTTGGCATTGGTGACGGAGGATGGCGCAGCGTCTATCGATGTTGCCGCTGGGGCGATTAAGGTTCAGGATGCGGTTCGCAGCCAGTTTGGAATTGGGTTGGTTCCAGAGCCTGTCTGGGTGGGATTTGGCATGGATGCCAAGCTGCCTGCGGGGGCGGTGCGGCTCGAGGCCCATTGATACAAGGGACTTGACCTACGTCTGTCGAATGAGCAGGTATGGCATCCATCACACGACGAGATATCCTGCGGCTGGCATCGACAGCGGGCGCTGTAGCCACGCTTCCATCGCTGACAGCAGCTGTAGCAGCTCCAGACACCGAGGCTCTCGCAGACGCACCGAAGACGAACATCGTCTATATCCTGATCGATGACCTCCGTCACGACTGTCTCTCAATCGCCGGGCATCCGTATGTCGAAACTCCAAACATCGACCGTTTGGGCAAAGAAGGCATTTGGGCGCGGAATGCCTGCGTCACAACAGCGTTGTGCTCTCCAAGCCGGTGCTCCACGCTGACCGGGATGTATGCGCATAAACACAGGGTTGTGGACAACAACAATCCGGTTTCAAAGGATGTCGTGTTCTTCCCGCAGATACTGCAAAAGAACGGCTACAAGACGGCATTTTTTGGAAAGTGGCATATGGGTGGCGACACCGATGCGCCGCAGCGCGGATTCGATCACTGGGTCAGCTTTCGTGGTCAGGGGACGTATTTGCCAAACCCGGGAGGCCTAAATGTCAACGGGACAAAGGTTCCGCAAAAGGGCTATATCACCGATGAGCTGACCGACTACACCATCAGCTGGCTTGAATCACTCTCAAAGGACCAGCCCTTTTTCGCGTACGTCAGCCACAAGGCGGTTCACTCTAACTTCGTACCCGCGGAGCGCCATAAAGGTCGCTACGCAGGAAAGTCCATCCCGACACCCGTTTCGCAGGCAAAGGACATCGATCCACAAGGGCGTCCGCGCTGGGTATCTGATCAACGCTCAAGCCACCATGGCGTCGACTTTCCGTATCATGGCCAGCTGGATGTTCAGGAATATCATCGTCGCTATTGTGAGACATTGCTAGCTGTTGATGAATCTGTCGGCAGAATTCTTGCTGCGCTTGAAGCCAAAGGGATACTTGATAACACCTTGGTTATCTTCATGGGCGACAACGGTTTTGCCTTTGGCGAGCATGGCTTGATTGACAAGCGGACCGCATATGAAGAATCGATGCGTGTTCCGCTCCTGATGCGCTGTCCGAAAATTTTTCCAGCGGGTAGAGCGTTACCCCAAGTCGTCGCCAATATCGATCTTGCACCGACATTTCTGGACATCGCTGGTATCAAGGCTCCCGCAAACATGGATGGTTCGTCCTACCTCCCATTGCTTCAGGGCAAGTCAGATGTCTCTTGGCGTGATGGCGTCTTGTATGAGTATTACTGGGAGCGTGACTTCCCACAAACGCCGACGGTGCATGCGCTCCGTACGGAGGAGTGGAAGTATATCCGTGTCCAGGGACTCTGGGATTTGGATGAGCTTTACAACCTCAAGATGGATCCATTGGAAACAAAAAACCTAGCGCAGGATCCAAAGCATCGGCCAATCGTCAACAAAATGAATAACCAGCTCTTCAGGTTGCTTGAGCGCACGGGTGGGATGCAGATTCCGTTAAGGCCGGATGCCGGCGGACAAGCAGCATTGCGTGCACCAGGGGACAAGCGTGCTGCTGACTTTCCGGATGTCTTCATCGCCAAGGAAGCCAAGCCTCTCGCGTGACCTGCTGAGTGATGGGGCTGCGATGCCCCATCATCGTTATGGCTTTGGTTTGGATGGAGGGCCTTTCTCGATCAGGAGCTCCTCGATGAACCGTGTGAGCTTTTTGAAGCCGCCGGCGCCCTGCCACTCGAGCTCGCCGTTCCAGTAGTAGCGAACGCGTTGCTGTTTGTCGATGAGATAGACCGTCGGCCACATCGATTGCTGCCAGCGCTTCCAGTTCTCCTCTTTTGGATCAATGAGGACTGGGTACTCAATCTTGTTCTTCTTGACTTCGGCAACTACGCGTTCGAATTTTCGTTCATCCTCGAGCTCAGGCGTATGGACGCCAACCATTTGGAGACGACCATCCGTGAACTCCTTGCGGTAGGCACTCCACCAGCTCTGGTAGTGGGGGAGGTTACGCTTGCAGTTGATGCAGCCAAATGTCCAAAAGTGGACGATGGAGACATTTCCTGGAGTAAAGGTGATTGGTTTTTCTGTATTTAGCCAATCGGACTTTGTACCGGTCAGCGTGGGCACCGGGTGGATGAGTGTGACGAGGTGGCCATCACGTTTTGTTGCAGCAGGTTCTTGTCGGCGAAAAAACATTTCAGTTTCCTTTGATGCCTCTGACCCGCTTCAGTGGGAATGGCTTCATAGCATTCTAGCCCGTCAACAGCCTGACAGGTTTCTATCGAGGAAACACTATACCGGCAGCCTCCTTCCGACGGAGCGCTCTTTGATTTCACCCACGGTGACTTCGCGTCCGAGTGCTTCTGAGAGCTGAATGTTGATGTTTCAGCCTCAAAAACAACTCAAACAAGGAGCCTGCGGGTAATCGAGCGCTC
>CAIWTR010000399.1 GCA_903915615.1 uncultured Armatimonadota bacterium | reverse complement strand
TGCGCTGCGCGGGATGGGGACTGGCAAGCGGACTTATATCGTTGAGCACGCAGGCCGCTTGGCCTTGCGATGGGAGAAATGGAAGTTCATCCCAGCCGGCAAGGGACAGGCTTATCTGACGCTGACGGGGACTGAGACGGGCAACTTGGATGCCGATCAGCTTTACGATTTGGATGTGGATCCGCATGAGGACCGTAATGTTATAGCAGCAAATCCCGATGTGATTACGCGGATGAAGGGGATGCTGGCGCAGCTTAGGGCAGGCAAGCAGCGTTGATGGGTGTGTTTATGTTGAGACAAATATGTTTCTCACCGATTCTGTGCTCCCTCTGTGCCTTGCTTTGCCTTGCGCTCAACATTAGTCCATCCCGCGCGGAAGATCGGCCCAACATTTTGCTTATCGTCGCGGATGATGCTTTCTGGCTGGGCGTCCAAAAATGAACATTTCTCTTGTACTCCGGGCTCTCTGCGCACTGATTTGCTTCACGCTTCACGTAAGCCCAACAAAGGCGGCAGATAAACCCAACATTTTGCTGATTGTGGCGGATGATGCTTTCTGGCTCGGCTTCCAGAAATGAAAAACACACTTCTCACGAAGGTTCTCTGCGCACTGTTATGCCTTACGCTCAACATTAGTTCATCCCGCGCGGCAGATAGACCCAACATTTTGCTGATTGTGGCGGATGACCTTGGATGGAAAGATGTTGGGTACAACGATGGCGCATTTAAGACACCCAACATCGATGCGCTTGCCAAAGCAGGTGTTGTGTTTACGCAAGCCTATGCCGCCGCCGCAAACTGCCAGCCCAGCCGTGCATCCCTGATGCGTGGTCAGTACACAGCCCGCCATGGTGTCTATGCCGTCGACAGCACAAAGCGTGGACCTGTGGACGAAATGCGCCTTGAACCGGTTCCCAACAAGAGTGGACTTGCCCCCACAGCCCCTTCCATCGCGAAAGCCATTCGCTCCGCGGGATACGAAACCGCTCTCTTCGGCAAATGGCACCTCGGGGGACCCGATGGCGCATCGCCTACCCAGCAGGGCTTCTCCGTGTACCGGGATGCCATCGAGAGTCGCAAGGTCTCCGAACGAACCGCTCTGACCACCTCCACAGACCCGAAGGCGATGTACACCACCAACCGCGATGTCACCACTTGGGCATCGGAACGCAAAGCTACACCCTGGTTTGCAGCCGTGATGTACCACGGTATCCACACACCCCTTGAAGCCCGAACTGCAACACTGGAACGCCTACAAAAAACCGGCTTGACGGGGCAGAAACTGAAATATGCAGCGTGTCTGGCAGATTTCGATGATGCCCTTGGCTCTCTCATCAAGCAAATCCGCGCCCTCCCAAGGGGACGCGAAACCGTGGTTGTATTTACATCGGATAATGGCGCAACCCAGCAGTCAAGCCAGGAGCCCCTCCGTGGAAACAAGGGAGCCTACTACGAAGGTGGCATCCGCGTCCCACTCATCATCGACTGGCCAGGACACACAAAAGCAAACGCTACGTGCTATTCTCCCGTCAGTCTCGTTGATCTCTTTCCAACGCTTTGTGACATCGCTGGTGGAAAGGTAGATTCCGACTGGAAACTCGATGGAACATCGCTTGTTCCATCATTTGATGGCAGTGACCTGAAAGATGAACGTGCAATCTTCTGGCACTTTCCTGGGTATCTGGATACACCTGTACTGCGCGGTCGAGATCCGATTTTCCGCACGCGTCCCGTTACCGTGATGCGAAAAGGTGACTACAAGCTGTTTGTGTACCATGAAGAGTGGCTTTTGGATGGTGGTGCATCCAATGTTCCTGGAAACCGAGCCGTAGAGCTCTACTATATGAAGAACGACTCTGGAGAGCGGCAGGAGCTTTCTGCTGCGGAACCCAGCATCCGGGATGCACTCCTCGCCGAGGTTCTGGCATTTTGGAAGGCGAATGGGAATCCACTCCCCACACTGAAGAAGGTTGGCAATTGAGTACGATCAGCATCCATAACTCGGATAACCTTGCATTCCTTAAAGCGTACAACGGCAACCCCATTGACCTTATTTACATCGATCCCCCCTTCAACACCGGGAAGGTTCAACATCGCCAGCGGATGCGCAGCATCGCAGATGAATCCGGCGATCGAACTGGCTTCGCCGGACGTCGCTATCGCACGGAAACCATCGAGAGCGCATCCTACGATGACAGTTTTGGGGATGACTTTATTGCCTACTTGCGTGAGCGCATTGAGCTGATGCGAGACATTTTGGCACCAAATGGCAGCTTTTTCTTGCACTTGGATTACCGTGAAGTGCACTACGCCAAGGTGATGTGTGATCAGGTTTTTGGCCGGAGTTGCTTTCAAAACGAGATTATTTGGTCATACGACTACGGCGGGCGGCCGACCCGTAAATGGGCACCAAAGCATGACAATATCCTCTGGTACACCCGTGACCCGGAGAACTACACATTTGATTTGGATGCCAGTGACCGCATCCCGTACATGGCCCCCAACCTCGTCGGTGCGGAAAAAGCGGCACGGGGGAAAATCCCCACGGATGTCTGGTGGAATACCATCGTCAGCCCGACAGGCAAAGAGAAGACAGGCTACCCTACGCAAAAACCTCGTACGATTATCGACAGAATCGTAACGGTACACACTTCGCCTGGCGCGCTGTGTGCCGACTTTTTTGCCGGGAGTGGGACGCTTGGCGCGAGCTGCCTCGCACACGGCCGGGATGCGATTTTGGTGGATGCAAATCCCGAAGCCATTGACGTCATGCGCCAGCGCTTCGCAAAAGAAGGTAAGAACGTCACGTTTACCGACTCAAGCTTGTCGTAAGTCCAAATCGCAGC
>CAIWTR010000398.1 GCA_903915615.1 uncultured Armatimonadota bacterium | reverse complement strand
TCGTAGCTGTTCCACTTCCCGATGCCCTTGTACATATGGTACGGAGCAGGCGTTTCATTGATGACGGCGCCGAGGCCATGGGATGTCCGGTCGCCATCACAGATCTGAATCTCATACCGATTCTGCAGATAGACGCCGCTGTTCCCGCCGGGACCGCCAATCCAAAACTCGATATGAAGCCGGAAGTCGCGGTAGACCGATTTTGTCACGATGTCGGCCGCGCCGTAGACACCGCCCGCCGCCGCTGGGTCATCGGTTTTGACACATGTCCCGCCATCCACAGGATCCTGAACCACCGGCCACTTAATCGGTAACGTGGAGCGGAACCGCGGCCCCTGCCAATACGTCCACTTGTCATCCAGCATTTGCCGGCTGCCATCCATAATGACTTCCGCACCCGGAAGAGGCTTCGCCCCGATACCGATATCCTTGCGCACACCTCTCGTAACCGACACAGAACGCCCGGCGGATTTCAGCTGCTCAAGCATCGCCTTCATCCGTGCCGCACGCCCACGCTCCTTCGCATACAAATTCGTCTGCTCGCGCGGGTCTTTCGCAAGGTTAAACAGCTCTCCCGGTTGGCCATGGTCGGGCGTCCGAAGCGCCGGTGGCTCGCCATTTGCGCCATTGTTCTGCCCGGTCACGTGGTCGATGTAAACCCAGCTGCCATCCCGAATCGCAAGCTTGCCATCCCCGCTTTGGTGGATGGTCGGGACCTTGCGTCGCCCGCCCGCGCCGCCGCGGAGGGCTGGGACAATATCGATGCTATCTTCGCCGGCATTATCTGGAACCGGGCTGCCGACAATGCCCGCAATCGTCGCAAAGATATCGGTGTGGCAGAGTGTCTCGGATGTCGTGGTGCCGGATGGGAGTCTGGCAGGCCATTTGGCGATGAACGGGACGCGGTGTCCGCCTTCCCAGAGGTCGCGCTTGACGCCGCGGAGGCCGCCGCGGGAGTCGTGGTTTGAGAGGGTGATGCGCTCATAGACGCCTGGCTTGACTTCGCCAGCGACTTCGGGGCCATTATCAGATGTGAAAATGACCAGCGTGTTATCCTCGGTGCCGGAGTCCTTGATGGCTTGGAGAATCTCGCCGATAACCGCATCCGTTTGGGCCACAAAATCACCATAAGCGCCGGCGGCCGTCGTCCCCTGCCAGGCTTTTGTCGGCACGATTGGGTAGTGCGGGCTTGGGAGCGGGATGTAGGCAAAGTACGGCTTTTTGGCTTTTGCTTGGTCGGTGATCCACTGCGCTGCCTTACGTCCAACATCCGGGAGGATGCGCTCGAGGTTCCAGTTTTTCAGGCTTGGGCCGGGGCGATTGAGCTGGAAGGCTTTCTCGACATGGGTGTCGGGGATGCCGACGGTTTTGTCATCCTGGATGTAGACATACGGCGGGAAGTTCGGTGCATCCACGCCAAACCAGGTGTCAAATCCGCGCTCGGTTGGACCATCCTTGATGGGCTTTGTGAAGTCGACATTGCTCAGTCCCTTTCCAACGGGGACTGGGGCATTGCCATCTTTTGTCTGCCATGTGAGGCCGAGGTGCCACTTGCCAAAGCATCCGGTGGCGTAGCCATAGCCGCGTAGGAGAAGTGGGATGTTGAGGCGGTCGCGCTCAAGAGCGGATGTTCCCCATGGGGCGACGACGCCTTGTTTGAGGATGCCGCGCCACGGATAGCGTCCGGTGAGGAGGCCATAGCGTGTTGGCGAGCAAACGGCTGCGGGCGAGTGGGCATCGGTTGCCCGGATGCCACCTGCGGCAAGCTGGTCGATGTTAGGCGTCGGGATTTTGGATGCCGGGTTGTAGCAGGTGATGTCGCCGTAGCCCAGGTCATCCGCGAGGATGATAACGATGTTTGGAGTGTTCGCAGCCATGTATCAGGGGTTCACCGGATGGAGGGTGGATTCCTGTAAAGAGGGTCGGTGGGAGCAATGAGATGAAGGTGATTGCTCTTGGTTTTATCCACGCACACACCAAGCCGCGCGTGACTATCCATGACGACTCACGAGCCCAAGTTCGTAAAGCTCATTCAAGCGATTTAGGACAGTTCCTGAATTTTGTCTAGTGGCTTTCAGGACATCGGTACTCGTGATGCGTCCGAATTTGATTGATTCCTTGATGGATATTGATCGATATAGCGCTTCCATTAGCAGCTGGTGATGTTCAGATTAGAATCCACCCCGTCATCGAAATCTTTTGCGGTGAGCTGAGGAGTCCAATCACTATCCAAGGTAGCGTTCGATGGCTGCTTGTTGCCGTAGCTTTTTCAAGTCCTTTGCAAAGCGGCTAAAATCGCACCATTCGGGATCGAATACATACCCAACCCATTCGGTGTATACAGCGTATTCCCGATGCTGCGGGTTACGCATGATGCGTCGGAACTGAGCAAACCCGTACGTGCCGCCTACATCCTCGGGGGGACAGGCCATTTTGCCATCGAT
>CAIWTR010000397.1 GCA_903915615.1 uncultured Armatimonadota bacterium | reverse complement strand
TGGATGCTTTTGCGCCACGCGCGGGTTACTGGGGATGTTCGTAGCCGGGATGCCGGCCTTGCGGCACTCGACAGGATTCGAAATTATCAAGTTCCGCGAGGAGCGAGCATCTGGGAGGTTCCGATTTACGAGCCGGATATGCTCGCGGCGGCCTGGAATGTTGCAGCCTGCGTCGAAGCATTCCGTGCAACAAACGATGTTCAGTGGCTGGAGTTTGGACAATACTGGGCAGCCACAGCGCTCCCGTTCATCTACTGCACACCAGACAGTAACCGTCCCGCGCGCCTTGGGAGCTGTATTCCAACCTTTGGAACCACGTTCTTTCAGCATTCATGGATTGGCCGCCCCGTTCCCTGGCAGGGACTTGTCCTCGCCTGGCATCTCCAGGATTTGGCTGAGCAGCTGCGCGCCGCGAAGCGGATGACACTAGCAAACGATTCCTTGAAGCCCCAGGAACTGGATGCCATCGCGAAGCTGCTGGTCGTTGCCGCGGAGCGGACTTGGATGACATCCGGGCCAAACATAGGGCTCTACCCGGACACCATCGAGAATCTGATAACGCCAAAACCGGCATTTATCATCCCGGAAAACCTCTGGCTCCACACCTTCCGCGCACAGGGGCGGGAACTCACTATCCAGACACAGCGCCAGCGCGGTGTGACCATTTCGAGCATCGCAGAAATCACCTTCCTCAATGTCTCCGAAGACAGCCTCATCGCACGTCTTGGATACAAAGCCGGCGCAAGCTGTGGTGTGCTGTTTGGTGGCATTCAGCGAAAACCAACAGGAATCACCATCGATGGAAAACCACTGTCGGCTGAACACTGGACCTACGATTCTGAAAAGGATCGCGTGGTTCTCAAGGTGACATTTGGGCAGAAACTTTGTGAATTACGGATGCAGTACTAATGACAATGTTACAAAACACGCCTGTTCTAAAGTCATCCCATGCCGGCTTGAACCAGACATTTGCCTGGGCGGTGGACAAGGCACTTTCCTACGTTCAGACGGGCAAATCCGGTCCGATTGATCGTCATGAACGAAGTGCTGGAGTACCCGGGAAGACATATGAACCCAGCTATTGGGCTGGCTACACCTTTCGCAGTGCCTACTACTCAAGAGACTTTTGCCATCAGGCTGCCGGTGCGCAGCTGCTTGGGCTGAAGACCGAGAACTTCACGATGCTGCAGCGCTTTGCGGCGACATCGACAGCAGGCCGTAAATGGTTTCCACTCTGGGCAATCAACTTCGATGGCAGCCCGTTCAAGCTTGATTGGGACAGTGATGATTCCTTCGTCCGCGAGGTCCCCGCCGTCTTTGAGCTCGTCGAGCAGTGCTGGCAGCAGTATCTGTGGACGGGTGACAAACGCTACATCATGAATGAAACATTGGTGAGCTTTTGTCGTAAGGCGATGACAGATTTCATTAAGTTACACGACAGCCGACGCCCAAATGGTATCGCCGAAGGAACCGGCACAGGCGACATTTTCAAGGGATCGGCTACATACAACGAGGTCCATTCGGACAATCCATTGGTGGAAGCCGGGGATGGAATCGCCTGTCAATACCGAGCGCATGTGGCGTTTGCAAATATCCTGAAAGCCCGTGGCGAGCGCGCCGCCGCGACGCTTGAGCAAAAACGCGCAGCCGCTCTCCGTCAGCATTTCAATACCGTCTGGAGCCATGAGCAAGGATCGGAATCAATCGTTCGCGGATATGACAAAGCCGGTAAGCCGCAAACCGATTGGGGTCTGGAAAACACCTGGTTTATGCCGATGAAGGGCATCGTAAATGCAGGTCCTCGCCTCGACCGCCTGATGGAGCTGATCCGAACGCGCATGGATGACCCCAAAACGCGGCCAAGCAACATTGAGGCTACGTCGTACATCCCGGATGTCTTCTTTGCTCGCGGAGACCGCGAGAGTGCTTGGAAGTGGATGGAAAATATTCACAAAGCTCCGGCAAGTGCGCGGGACTACCCGGAGATTTCGTTCACCGTCATCTCACATGTGGTTTGTGGCTTGCTTGGCGTGATCCCCGATGCGCCACGTAAACAGCTCATCACCCAAAGCCACTTGCCGGCGGCGATTGGGGAAATTTCGGTGGAGAACATTTCGATTGGGGATGCCCGATTTACGGTTTCTCACACTGGCCTAACCAGTAGCGCTGTCACGCTGACAGCGGGTGCGAAAGCATTCACATGGCTTGCGCGTTTCCCAGGGCGCCACGCGGA
>CAIWTR010000396.1 GCA_903915615.1 uncultured Armatimonadota bacterium | reverse complement strand
GTCTTTGACATCGAGGATGATTTCACCGGGCGTTCGCGGCACGTATGAGTTATCACCAGAAATCTTCCGGCCGACCATCGCAGTAACCATGCGGTCATGCGTTAGCTCTGTCTTTGCAAGCTCGCCAGCATTATGGCCATCACGCAGCACAACGGCGCGGTCTGCGACCGCGGTCACCTCGCCGAGACGGTGGGTGATGTAGACGATGGCAACGCCTTGTGACTTGAGCTCGCGGATGAGGTCCAGTAGCGTCGCAGTTTCCGTTGGCGTCAGCGAGGATGTTGGCTCATCGAGGATGAGAATCTTCGCATCCTGAGCGAGTGCACGCGCAATCTCAATCAGCTGACGGTGTGCAATAGGAAGGTTTGAAAGGGGTGTTGTTGGGTGGACATCTAGGCCAACGCGCTTGGTCGCATTGGATGCAATCGCGTGCATCGCTGGGACATCGAGCATCCCAAGCTTGCTTGGCTCACGCCCGAGGTTTATGTTTCCTGCAACATCGAGGTTATCGAGGACCGAAAGTTCCTGGTGGACGAAGGCGATACCTAGCTTGCCGGCATCAGCAGGGGATGCGGGTTTTGCAGGCGTTCCACCGATGGTTACCACGCCGCTGTCTGGCTGCACGACTCCGCCGAGGATCTTCATCATCGTCGATTTGCCAGCGCCGTTCTCACCGAGGAGAGCAACAACCTCCCCTGGCATCACGGATAATGAAACATCGTTTAAAGCAACCACGCCGGGATATCGCTTGGATATCCCGGACATGGTCAAAGCGGGGACAAGACCTGACAATGTCAGCTCTTGCCTGTCAACTTCTTCAGCTCAGCCCAGAACGTATCGACATCGGTTTGCTTGATGACTTTCGTTGGGACGATGATCTGCTTGTTCTCAGGGATTTCAGGCTTCTCACCCTTGAGGAGAGCGGACATCATCTTTACAGACTGATAGCCAAACTCGTAAGGCTGCTGAACGACGGTTCCTGCAACATGGCCATCTTTGATCGCCTGCAGCGTCTCATCCTGCTCATCAAAGGCAACAATCTTGATCTTGCCAAGCTTGCCAGCATCCTTCAATGCGGACACGATCGCTGGTGCGTTGTAGGCGAAGAGACCGACCATTCCGACGATGTCAGGATTGGCAGAAAGAATTTCTGTGACGTTTGTCTTGGCCTTGGCCTGATCAAAGTTGTCGGTACGGGTATCGACAACGGTGATGTTGGTGCCCTTCAGCGCATCCTTGACGCCCTGAATACGCTCTTTGGCATTTGCCTGGTCGGTCGTTCCGACGAACAGAACGATTTTGCCACCCGCAGGGAGAACTTCCTTGACGAGCTCACCAGCCTGCTTGCCAGCTGCTACATTATCGGTACCGATGTAAACCGTACGCTTGGATTCCGGAGCATCGGAGTCCTGAGTGATCAAAATAGCCTTATCAGCGACTTCGTTCAGGTAGGTTGTCTGGTTTGCAGGGTCCTTAGGGGAAATCGCAATCGCCTTGACGCCATCTGCGAGGAGGCCATCAACGATTGCCTTCTGCTCTTCAGGTGTGCCCTGAGCAGGCATTTTGAACTCGACACTGACATTGTCAAGCTCGCCATCAGCCTTTTGCGTACCAGCCTCTGCGATTTTCCAGAAGTCTGCGACACAGTTAGTGACAAAAGCGATTTTTGTGGATGAGCCTTCGCCCGTCGTTTTATCGCCACCAGCACTACCCGTATTACAACCTGCTGCCATGCCAAACATCGCAACAGCACAAATGAGAATCCGTCGAGAAAGCAACATCAACGTCGATCTCCTAGTTTTAGTTGGACGACCGGTGGAACATTGGATATCCAACAGCCGAATCACCCTGAATGTTACAACACTCCATGTAGATTTCCCTTGCACTTTCCGACAACAAGATTGTGATTCGTGATTCCCTTGTGGACTCACAGATGGAGGATGTCTATGACTATTCGGCAAATGACTACATTTTGTGGCTACGTTTTGATGGGGGCTTTGGCGACATGCAGTGTTGCTGCAAACGCGCAGGATAACAGGCCAACTGTCTATCTTGGAGTTGGTGAGCTCCGTGGCACGATCGAACGCTCTGTTGGAGGCCCACGCACCATCTCTGGTCAGGTCTCATTTCCGTCTTCAATCGAGGGCCTTTTGGCGCCAAATTTAGGCAGAACCACGTACGATTTGCATTACTCAAGCTCAAGCAGCAAGGGTGGAAGCTTCTCAACCGTTGGGTTGATGCTAACCCAGCGCGTTCCACTTGATGTGACTCCCGATGACGACAACCGAGACAAAGTTCCTTACTTTGGCTTTGGATTCGGCTTTGGAATCACAAATGCTACCGTCAAAGGCACCGTTGGCGGAGAGCCTGTCAGCGTCTCAAAGCAATCATCCAGCCGTTTGGTTCGAATTTGTATCGGCAAGCAGATAAACCAAAAACTTTCTGTGGAGCTTGGCTATGTCCTTGCTCCAGCTGTTGGTGCCCTAAAACCAAATCATCTCTCCCTAAACCTAGGCATTCGTCTCTAGCGAAATGTCCACCATTTGCGCGCGAGCTGTGGCCATGCATGCCTCTCAAAGCCATGCGTTTTCAACCATAGCTCGAGCGCAAGTACCAACCATATCTTGACACCATGACGCGGATAGGTCATCGGTGCATATTCCAACCACGCACGCAGTGGCTCCTGCCTGATGTATGGCGCGATACACGCTTCCTTACCAAGAAGCAATTCTTCTGCCCATGGCTTCAGCGGTCCACGAAACCACTTCTGCACAGGGACCATCATCCCGCTCTTTGGGCGTTCGATGACGGCATCCGGCAGCAACCCCTTCACGGCATCTTTCAGGACGGCCTTCTCGCGGCGGCCATCGAGCTTCAGTGCCGCTGGGACTTCAAAGCCTGCCTGGACAATCCTTTTATCAAACAAGGGAGAATGTGCCTGAACACCTGTTGCATTCCCGATATCACGTACCTTTGCCAGAATCTGATCTGCACCTTTGAGGCGGACATTCATCCACATCAAGCGGTTAAGAAACGACTGCATCACGGCTGAGTCATCGCTCAGATACGGATGGAGAAGCTGCGAGAGTTCATGCACACCCGGGCGCTGAATTTGCGGATTTAAGAGAGCATCAAGGTCATCAAAGCACTTCTGAAATGAACGGAAGTACATGGCTGCAAGCTCATCGGTGTGGCCACCGTAAACCTGATGCAAGACCATCGGGACGTTTTTTGGTCCACCAAATGTCGGGTCGCCCCCTTCGCCATTGAAGATATGTCTGAGGCCAAGCGATGCGGCCTTTTCAAACATCACCAAATTTGGGGTCGTTAACGGATCGCCAATCGGGTCATCCAACATTCCCATGACATCGGCTGTACGCTCGTGAATGGTCCGTTCGGTTATCTCAAGCACATGATGTTGTGTCCCAAGATGCTCTGCGACCATCCCCGACCACTCGAGTTCATTTGCGTATGCATCTCCAAAATGGATGCTGATCGTGTGGACATCTCCGTCATGCAGCTGCTTCACAAATGCCGCCACCAACGATGAATCAAGCCCTCCAGACAGAAAAACGCCGATTGGTTGACCTGCGAGTGGAGCCAGGTGTTCGGAGATGACGGTGGTGAGCAGCTCCTTCAGATGTTTCGCGTACCAGTCCAGTGGCCGATCGAAGTTATTGGAATCCAGGAGGAGCGGAGCATCGGTAGGCGCGAGCCCAAGGCCATCCCAGTCCACACCGGGGCGCAGCTCGGAAACCCCGGCGAACATCGTTCGGCTCCCGGGGACAAATGCGCAGCAGAGGTAATCGATGAGAGCCCGCTCATCGAGAGTTCGGGGCGTATCCGCTAGGTTTACCGGATGCTGTGCGTTTAGAAGTTTGCCAGGGTGGTGACGATAATAGACCGTTTGTTCCCCGATGGCATCACGGAAAAGCCTATCCAAAGCTGTCTGGCGCGGATGCATCGAAGGCTGCGGTATCTCCACCACCCATCCACGGACTAAAGCCCGCATCGTGGTAAGCGTAACCCGTCGGACTCCACATATAGCCCATTAGGAAGAATCCCCCCATCGAGTCCCAGTCATCCTGATAGGTTGCTTTCGATGCCTCAGAGAGTCCCATGTACGCTGTCTTTAGGAGCTTTGCGGGCCGGATTCCACTAAGGGAACATGTGTAACCCTGATTCAGCCAGTCGAGTTCGTCGGTTGGTAGACGGGTCTCAACGACTGATTTCTCACCGTGTTCGACGAGGAGCTTTTGCGCCCACGCCTGTCGTGGGCTGAGTCCGATGTCTGCGATCCAGATACGTCGATCGCCAAACCATTCGGCTGAGCGCAGGGTGGCTGCGGCTGCAAATGCGCTTGCGGATGCATCATGGAGGTACGCAACCACCAGATCAGGATTGCGGCCCAGCATCGTCATGATCGCATCCCGGCGGTCCGGCGCTGGGTAGGCACCATCCGCGCTCAGGACAGCACAGTTATTTTCGAAGTGAAAGCGGTTCGCGACGAGCATCGCTGCGATATCGGCATTGTCCACAATCAGACAGCGGTCGAAGGAGTAGTTGAGAAGCTCTGGAAGAACGGGTGTCGGCGTTGCGGTGTTTGGATTGGCATCCACAAGGCCCTCGGGCTCCCCGTGTATCCGGCGCCATTGGTTGTAGTAGTAATGGGTGAATGAGTCAAAGCTCATCGGTGGCCCAGCGACCTTGGCTGGAGCGGAGCCACCTCCTGCTCCTCCGACTCCCATGGCCAGCATCAGTGGCATCAGTGCAATGATTCCTACTGCCGTTCCGCACCCAGCGGTTGCCGGTGCCGGCAGGCGTCGCATGAATTCGTAGTAAAGCTGCTTGATGGTAAAGGAGTATTTGCCAGCAGAGCCAACCGCAATGATTGCTTTTTGAAACAGCATATCGGTGACGGCGATGTGGTTTGCGTAGGCGGGGGGCCGTTGCTGGGATGTTCCACCCTTGTGGTCCGCCTGAACGACGAAGTCCATTTGGGGTAGTCCGGTGAATGCAAAGCGATGGAGACAAGCGGAGCACTTGCTCGTCGCACGTGCCAATTTGTTTGGTGTATTACTCTGACAATGAATGCACTTCACGAAAGACCTCCCACTGAAACAGCGTCCAAATGCGCTCACCGAGACGCCGTCTACGGTACGCATCCGGCGCATCCACAATACCAGACATCAGCATATCGACATACTCCTGATGTATCCGCTGGTCCCGGTGTTTGTTGCGGCGACCTAATACCTTGCGAACTTGCTTTCCGAGAGCGTGGTCACCAGTGGCCCAGTGTGTGGAGGGAACGCCCATTCCGCGTTTTGGGAGAGCTGCGATTTCAGGGGATGTCATTTCTGCGACAAGTGTTCGGAGGATGGCCTTGTCTGTAGCTCCATCCAGAATCGTTGAATCGGGCATTGATGAGGCAGCCGCAACCAAATCTGTATCAAAGAATGGTGCATGAGCATCGATTTTATGGGCTTCCACAAGGTCGGTAAACCGTGGCAGAATCGTCCCGCCGCCTTTGGTTGCAAAGTTGAGATGCCGGAGGGTTGCGAGCAGTGAAAGGTCTCTCTCTTGCGGCAGGCAGCTCCGAATCCAGGCATGGACATCAAATGGTTTGTCATTCGGGCCGCGCAACGTTTGAGGATTTATCAGATCCGGGATGTCATCCAAGAACCTGTGAAAGGTCTTCGCATAGACGGATTCAAGCGGTGCGCCCGTCAGGGCAAGCTCGGTCACCATCGGCTTGTTCGCCCAGCCTCCAAAGACCTGATCACCGCCTTCTCCGCTGAAGAGGGCAGTGCAGCCAGCATCCGCTGCCGCTTTACCGAGGAGAAACCAAGGGACACAGACGGCATCTCCGTACGGACTTATCATTGCAGCCGTCGCGGCATTGACATTGGTTAGGATGGCATCCGGGGAGGCATCCACGATGAAGAGTGGGATATCGAGATGCCTTGCGATCTCGCGTGCGGTTGCCACTTCATCGCTCCATGGAGGTCCAAAATCAAGCGTGAAAGCCATTATTTGATTGCGGTCAAGGACAGCTCGGCAGAGTGCGGCGATGATGGTGCTGTCGAGGCCTCCGGACAGGGCAACCCCGATGCGTTTATACGAAGGGAGGAGCCTTGCGCGGACCGCGTCGGCAAGTGCACTCCGAATATCGTTGTCATCAACTGGAAGTTTTGTGCCGGAAGGTGGTTGGTAGCTCCAGGGTCTTGAGTACCCGGAAAATACGTGAAACGGTGGAACCACCCATCCGGTGATGAGATACGACTGTAGCGCCTGTAGTGTGGAATCAGAATTATCTGGTGAACAAACAACAGACCGTTCAGCACCAAAGCGCTGTCGCGATTCCAGGACTCTACTGTTTTGCGCGAAGCTCGACATTGGTTACGGTAAGTGTTCCTTTGGTCGATGCATCATTGATCGACTTACCCGTTTTGAACGCGATGCGTAGCTTTCCAGATGGCGGAGACCACGCGGTGTTTTTCCAGTTGGAGCCTTGGCGCACCTGCTTTTGAAACTCCTTTGCAGAGATCGAAACAGCTGTACCTGTCGGCGACACGGGGCCTCGCCAGCGGACATCGCCAGCTTCGAGGTCTACGCGAACATTAGGAATGCCATTCCCAGCCACCTGAGCCGTTACAACTTCAACATCACGAACATTCCCAGCGGGAACAATGATGTTTCCGTAGAAGTCGCCTTTGCTGTCAGGAACAAACTGGTCGATTACAAGCGTTGCTGCACTGCTGTTAGCACTGATAGACCCCTTTGATTCCGGATTTGCTCGAACGGAGGCTTCCGAGAGGTCATAGATATTTGTAACAGACCCGGTGGACATCGCGCTTGGGGAGATCGGAGTAGGGGCTCGAGACAAAGTCAACGTCATGATGAGCGTCAAACTGATGCCCGTCAGTGCAATCACTGGAATAATCCAGAAACGTCTGCGCTTTGCCTTCACGGCTTCGAGGCGCTGAACGTGAAGTTCTTGCGCCGCGCGGTCGAGGTACTCCTGTGGCAAGCCAAGCTCGGCTGCGGCTGCCGC
>CAIWTR010000395.1 GCA_903915615.1 uncultured Armatimonadota bacterium | reverse complement strand
GTCGGATCAGCGGATCTGGCACATTCGAATGGCGCTCCGGGGGTGTCCCACAAGTTGCGCAAAGCATTCTCCGAGGTGACCGCTCCAATCCATTTACTGGCACATTCACGCTCAGCAAGGGCGTTTTGGATATTGAGCTGCCTGCGGGACAAAATGCCTTCGAAGGCCCCCTCGTCGTCGGTGGTCGGGATCGCGCTGTCGTAAACCTCCATGCGAATGAAACCCTCCCAGACACACAAACCATTACGTTCACAGGACCAAAAGACACCGGCATCGTCCTAAATGGCGTCACAGAAACCATCGCCGGCTGCCAAGTACGCAACCACGCAAGCATCGACTTTTCCGGGGCAAGCTCGCTAAAGCTGACATCCAACACTGCCATCCGTGTGTCCCGAGGCGCAACACTCAGCATCCTCAACTTCAAGCCCGGTGTCTCGCGCTTCGCCATCGCAGCAACACCAGACAGTGAAACCCTCAGCAGAATTGGCTTCCTCAACCCCGCCGGCCTCCCCCGTGGTCTCTACCGCGCAGCCTCCTCAACACCCGGATTCATCACACCCGGCACGATCATCACACCGACAAACCTGCCCTTCGCCATCGATGAACAAGCCACTGCCGCACGCGAAAAGGTCTTCAACATCCGCGGTCTGGATGACATCACAGGTCCGAAATCTCCCATCCGCCCTGCCACCACCATCGCTTTCTTTGGAGACTCCCTCACCTGGCTTGGTGGCTACATCGCAGAAATAGAGCGCGCCCTGGCAAATGACAAAACCACGAGCCGCATCGGGACACGCCTCATCAATCGAGGCATTAACGGCGGTGGTACGAAGCAGCTTGTGGCCGGCAGCCCGGATGCCGCATTCCCAGGGAGCAGCCCGCAAAAGCCGTTTTCCACTCTCCTCCGGGATGACCACGTGGGCGTGGCCGTTGTGATGATCGGCATCAATGATGTCTGGTGGCGCAATACCAGCGAAGCAGACTTCCGTGCCGATCTTGAGAAGCTTGCGACCGCTGCAAAAGAGCAGCACGTCCGCTTGGTGCTTTGCACAATGCTTGGCCGCGGTGAGCTGCCGGGTGGTGCGAACCCCGATGATGCCAAAATCGATGCGTATTGCGCGATCACACGGGATGTGGCAGCGAAGTCACACTGCACCCTCGTGGATGTCCGCGCGGCGGCGCAGGCCTGGTGGATGAATACGAACACTGCTCTTCGCCCGGATGGAACCCTTGCAAGCAAAGCACAGGACATCCTGACCTACGATGGCGTCCATCCAAACGCAAAGGGTAACCAGCTGCTCGCATCCCAGATTGCCGCCGGAATCGCAAGAGCCCTGCGGTCGAAATAGCGTGGCGCATCCCCCGCCGCGCTTCTACGCCAACATCGCCCCCGGGCAAGACTTTGACCAGCATTCTCCCAGTCAATTCACACCGGCTTATCTCGAAGGCTGGGTTCGCAGGCTTGGCGGTACCCGGGAGACTCTCGGCTTATCGTTTGCGTTTTCGCTGCTGAACGGTCCCTTGCCGAAAATCGCAGCTGCCTCAGCCGCGCTACGGGATGCGGCAAAGCAAAGTGGTATCCACATCATCCCAGCCTTTGATATCCAGAACTGGTGGGACTACCGCAGCGACCTCTGGAACTGGTTTGATCCAAACAGCCCCGGATATGCGCCTGCCAATCGGGACAATGTGGAGTGGACGGGGCCAGATCGGCAGTTCGCGACGAGCATTGCCTGGCGAAACTGGGGCTCACAAATACGTGTCGCGCCGCTTCCTAATCTGCGATCAAAGGCATTTCGCGCTGCGGGTGAGATGGCACTTAGCACAATTCTAAAGCCTTGGGCAGAGTGGCAAGCAAGCAAGCCGTACGGTTTAGATGTCGAGACACCTGGCATCAAGCTTGGCTGGGAAGCCTCTCTGGGCATCAATGCCTATGTGTATCCAGGCAACATCCCAAGCTGGAAATCACCCGTATCGTCCGACCCGCAACGTGGACTAGAGCACAGCAAAGGCCTCTTTGGTGGCTTGGCGCCCCTTGGCTGGGCTGCTCTTCATGCTGCTGGTAAGCACTTACCGAATCAACTACAGAAGACTGATATCGAGTGGATTGTGCGGGATTACCTCCAGTGGATGGTCGCTACGGCGAGGCGCTGCGGTCTTCCCGAAGCCCAGCTCTTCACGCATGCCGGCGGTCAGTTTGCGCCGTTTGAGCAGCACATCGGGCATGCCGTGGCCTGTGTCCGCGGAGCAGCGCCCGGCTGGAGTATCTACAATACCCGCCCTGCTGACGCTGGTGACATGGTGGCTGCAATCGGAAAACGCAAGGATGCCCGCTGGTGCTGCGCGGAGTGGATGTCGTTTGCAGCGACACCCGAACGCTGGGCGGATGACCTGGAAGCCACACTATCCACTGGAAACTGTCAGTTTGTCGTTGCTTACAATGCGCAGGATATTCTCGCAAACACCACCGCAAACCGCGGGCTAGCGCTCACGCTTCAGCGCGGGAAAACACGCGGGTAGTCACTGGGTTCGCGCGCTGACATCGGCGATGTTGATGACTTTCTCCAGCAGGTCTGTACGCAGGAAGTAATACTGATTGGATGCTTCAAACCCGATACACGCATCTGTTGCCTGAAGCTCCAGCATTCGAACCGCACGTGTGTGCTCCCGCTCCAGAATTTGCCTTGCCGCACGGGATTTAAGCTTTCCAGCGGAGCGTAGCATGTAGAACCGCATTTGATCTGCAACGGAGCTGTAGGCCAGCGCAACCGCTTCTGCATAGCGGGCATCCTGCGCAAGTCCTTTACTGATGTCAGTGGCGGTACGCGTTTGCGCGACGGCCGCAAAGATGCCATCCGCGACCTTGCTCAGCTGGTCCGCAAAAATTTGTGGTGGATAAACGGCTCTCCAGCCATCGATGTCATCGTAGCCAAAACCGACCATCGTTGACCGGTAGCCCGTAGGTTCGACCCAAAGCGGGTTGGAAACACTCTGCTGAAAAGGTGCCTGATAGACGGTCGTGATGTGAAATGGAAACTCCTGTATCGCATCCGAAACGGCATCCCAGAGCTTCAACGTCGCATCTTTATGTGTGCGACCGTTACGCCTCTCAGCAACGGTTGCCATCGCAGCGCGCGGGGTGGCGCCAGCTCCAATTTCAGCGATGACGGCAAGATTCGGGCTTGGATAGCCGCCGAGTGTCCAGCCTAGCATCATCCCAGAAACGCCAGCGTTCTTGACGGCGGCAGCATGTTCCGCCGCAAGGCGGACGCACGGGATGTAGGGAACAGCGGACATTTCCCAACTGGTGGCAGCCTGCATTTTGGCGATGCTTTTGTGCCCGGATGCAGTTGCGTAGCTCCAGTGCCGGGTTGCGCGTGGCCCGGGTTTGGTGATGGTGACGCTATATTCCCCAATCGTGCTGGGGATGCCGCCACGGTTGATGGGAGTGTCCCACTCGGAAACCGACATCACGGCGATTTCCTTGGGGAGGTTTTCGATGGTTTGTTTGACGCCCGCATCCGGCCAGCCCCAGTCCCAGGCGATGAGGCGCTGCTGGCCACCCGCGGAGTTGATCCCTTCCTGGATGGCTTTGTGTAGGTCGGCCACAACCGTTGGCATCCCGAGTTTTGCGCAACGCGGACACGCAGCCCCTTGGCCATGTGACCAGCAGTGGGTCAGGTTTTCCGAGCCTGAGATGGTGAAGAATCCACCAAGGTCAGGTGCGGCTTTGCAGATGGTGCCAATAGCGGATGTTAGCCAAGCGCGCACCTCGGATGTGGATGTGCAGAGCGTTGTCCAGTCGCCTTCGGTGACGCCTTTGAGCTCGGGATGTTTGTCGAAGAAAGCCTTTGGCATCGAACGCGGTTCATTTAGGTAGAGCCAGAGCTTGATGCCTTGTTTTGCGAGGCGTTTGGTGAGGGTGTTGAGACTCTTGAGGCGTTCTTCGTGTTTGTCAGCCCGGGCGGGTTCGAAGGGAAAGGGCGCTAGTTTTTGCAGGACTGCTTGAAGCCAGACGCCATCCACGCCGGTGCGGGAGAGCTCGGCGATATAGCCATTTGGATAGGGGTCGAGCTCGGGTGTCAGGAGTGGGTCCCCGTAGAGGGCGAAGTAAGAGTAGCAGTAGCGTGGTGAGAGTGTGGATGTCTTTCGCGGCGACGTGGCTGATGGGAGGTGTGAGAGGTCATCGATGAATTGGAAAAGTGGCTGCGGCTGTTCCGGAAGGCCATCGGGGAATGCAGCGTTTACGGCGGCCCGGATGCGAGCGCAGGCATCGATGTCAGATGGTGTCTGCGGTCGGTGAAGGACGGGCGGACATTCAGGTTTATGATTACCGAGCTTGACGTAGAGAAAGTCATCTTCGCGGAGGGTGAACTCCAGCTCTTCGGATGTCCAGTTAAGGAGTTGAAGGAGCTGGTTGTACGGAAGGAGGTGCCAGTTGCGTCGGATGATGGTGAGGGCGATGCGTTTGCGTTGCAGGTTTGTGAGGCGTTGCGGCGCGGGGAGGCCCATGGATGTCCCGATGGCCAGGACTTCGCGTAATGGCATCCGGAGGGTTGCCGCGAGGCGTTTATGCTCGACGATGTCCCAGTTTCGCCAGATGACGGCGTGGAGGGTACTTGGGAAATGTGGGAACGGGACGGGCTTCGGTTTGTTTCCGTAAGGGAGTGAGACGACATTGTCCATGGCTTTGATTCTATGTCATGTCGATCGATACTGAACCGCAAATACCTAAGGCGACATCCGGGGCGGTTTGTGAGCTCCCCGCGCTCCCAAG